>CALHST010000398.1 GCA_938038825.1 uncultured Paracoccaceae bacterium
GATTTGCCGTAAATCTCGATGCATTTGGCGATCGCCGCGTCCAGGTCTGCACTGTCAGCAAGACCCAGTTTCCCGATCAGAAAGTTGTTTTTCACAGTTTCCAATTCAGCAGGCTGGCTTGCCGCAACTGTGGACGCATCGGCGTTATAGATCGACGGGCCGCAACCAATCGTAACTTTGGTCAGCAAGTCCATGTCTGGTGTCATGCCGCATTTGTTTTTCAAATCATCCGCATATTGCGCGATCAAATCGTCTCTTTTGCCCATCTTCAATCTCCCTCGATTGGCTATGACCCTTGTTGGCCTTGCGCGAGAGGCTAATCGCTATCGCAGCCAAAACAAAGGAAAAAAACAACCGGACATTCCCCTAAAGCGGAATGCGGCCCTAAACGAACTGTGGGGCATTATCGACAGGTACCCCAGCCTGTATGTTGTAGGTGGAAATGGTCCGCATGCAGTCGATTGAAATCCGGGCCCAGCGTCGTTCGAAACCACGTGCAGGCCGTGTCGCGCATGGCACGAAAGAACTGCTGCACATTTGGGTCACTAGACTGCCAGCCCTGCAACAACATCACCCGACGACCATCGTCCAAGGTGACCCCGGTGATGTCGATGGCTTCGGCCGTGGCGTGGGTGCTCATCTGATTGCTTGCGCCGGACGCCGTGCGGATGGGTCGGCAGCTGTAGCTGGACAAGTGATGCAGTTGTTTCACGCCCTGACCCAACAACTCTTGCGCTGCGGGTTGGACCCCGTGTTGCATCCACATGGCTGTGCGCAATGCCGTTTGGCAGCGTGTTTTCACGGGCGCAACATCAGCCTGCCCAGCGCCTGTCAAGGATACCTGCGTTTGAATAAAGCACTGATCGTTATGTGTGAAATCCGGCAGCACGGTGAAGTTCGCCCCCGTTTCCAGGGCCGCCAAACATTCGTCTGCTCCGCTGAGCGCGGCTTGGTATTTCCAGCTTGTGACCGGTGTGACCGGGTCTGTCACATCCAATGGAACAAACGGATCCCATTCTGGTGGCAGCACATCATCGGTCAGCAGCAAGAATACCGCCCCCAACAATCCGACCAATGTCAGAAATGAAAAAACCGCCCCAAGAAATCTAGTCATGGGGCGGTTTTCCTTTTGAAGTCGCGCGGGTTTTCAACCCACGATCCTTAGTAGCGGTAGTGTTCTGGCTTGAACGGGCCTTCTGGTTTCACGCCGATATATGACGCTTGCTCTGGGCTTAGTTCTGTCAGTTTCACACCAATGCGGCCCAAATGCAGACGGGCCACTTTTTCGTCCAAGTGCTTGGGCAGGATATAGACGTCGTTTTTGTACTCATCGCCACGCGTCCACAGTTCGATCTGCGCGAGAACTTGGTTGGTAAAGGACGCGGACATCACAAAGGATGGGTGGCCCGTTGCATTACCAAGGTTCAGCAAGCGACCCTCGGACAGCAGGATCAACCGGTTGCCAGACGGCATCTCGATCATGTCCACTTGTTCTTTGATGTTGGTCCATTTGTGGTTCTTCAACGCAGCCACTTGGATTTCGTTGTCGAAGTGGCCAATGTTGCCAACAATCGCCATGTCCTTCATCTCGCGCATATGCTCGATGCGGATCACGTCCTTGTTGCCGGTTGTGGTGATGAACACGTCTGCAGTCGACAACACGTCTTCCAGCAGAACAACTTCAAAACCGTCCATGGCCGCTTGCAGTGCGCAGATTGGGTCAACTTCTGTGACTTTCACCCGTGCACCGGCACCCGACAAGGACGCGGCAGAGCCTTTGCCCACATCGCCGTAACCCATAACAACAGCCACTTTGCCAGCCATCATGGTGTCTGTCGCGCGGCGGATACCGTCGACCAACGATTCTTTACAGCCATATTTGTTGTCGAATTTCGACTTTGTGACTGAATCATTCACATTGATCGCTGGGAATGGAAGTTGGCCTTCGCGCACCAGTTCGTACAGGCGGTGAACACCTGTTGTGGTTTCTTCGGACACGCCTTGGATCTGGCCACGCATCTTTGTGAACCAGCCGGGGCTTGCTGCCATGCGCTTTTTTATTTGCGCAAACACAGCTTCTTCTTCTTCGGATGTGGGAACTGCGATCAGTTCTTCTTCGCCGTTTTCAACACGGGCACCCAAAAGGATATACAACGTTGCGTCGCCGCCATCATCCAAGATCAGGTTTGGGCCATCTTCGAACATGAAGGATTTGTCGAGGTAATCCCAATGCTCTTCCAAAGACTGGCCTTTGATCGCGAAGACCGGTGTGCCGCCTGCAGCAATTGCCGCCGCTGCGTGGTCTTGCGTGGAAAAGATATTGCAGGACGCCCAGCGCACATCGGCGCCTAGCTCAACCAGTGTTTCAATCAGAACAGCCGTCTGAATTGTCATGTGCAAAGATCCAACGATCCGCGCACCTTTCAGCGGCTTGCTTTCGCCATACTCTTCGCGAAGAGACATCAGGCCCGGCATTTCTGTTTCTGCGATATTAAGCTCCTTGCGGCCGAATTCCGCAAGGGAGATATCTTTTACGATATAGTCTTTTGCCATTCTAATTTCCTGTCCTCTGACTATTTGACTGCGCCCCTAACACGGGAATCGTACAGTCTCAACGAAAGAAGCCAGGTTGTGGCAAAACGCCTTTAAAATTTAGTTCAGAGTGCCTTTGGGCATACTTGCGACGTTCATATCGTCTTGTGGAAACCAGTGTGTGCCGGAAGCTACGACGCAACTGATTCCAGTCGCCGACGTCATTAGAATGGTAAAAGTGCCGTTTACTTCTGACACCCAAACTTCAACAACAACTCCGCCGGAACGCGCTTGTTGGAAACCTCGGGCATTCATAACTTCAGAAAATTTCGATGACAGGCGTTCAACAACAGAGTCACGCGGCGCACAATTCATGGCGGATGACGCAGTCGCAAATGTTGTTAGGGCCGCGGTGAGTGCGATTGTTTTAATGTAAGACGTCATGTCCTCCTCCTT
>CALHST010000399.1 GCA_938038825.1 uncultured Paracoccaceae bacterium
CGGTCGGTTTTTGGCATAGGGCCAAACACTGTTTTGGCGGCTTGCGCTGCATACAGGAAAAATGGGTTGTCCTGGACCAATGACCAAGCACCGCACGTGATTGTCGCACCGGGACGAAGCGCCTGGGCGATGTTTGCAAATGCAGCGGGCGTGTCTTCAAAGAACATTACCCCAAATCGAGACACGGCCAGATCACAATGGAAAGGCAGTTGTGCGGTTTGGGCATCCGCTTCCATCAAGGTCACGTTTGGTAGCGCTGCGCAGCGTTCACGCGCCATTCCCAAAAGAGTAGGCGCAATATCAACGCCCAGAACATGCCCACCGGGTCCGACGAGATGGGCCAAAGCTTCGACACTGGCGCCGGTTCCACATCCAATATCCAGAACCTTTAGGCCTGCTGCCAACGGTGCGCGATCCAAAACCAGATCCAAGACGGGACCGATGCACAGATCCATTTGCGCCTGATAGGTCAGCCAACTGTCTTGCGCTGTCCAAAATGCGGCTTGATCTGCATTGCTCATCCCCGACGTCTCCTCCGACGGCCGCCGCCACCTGATTGATCGCCGCCGCCCGTGTTAAAGTTCACATCGGGGAGGTTAACAAGCGCATTCAAGATCGGGAACGGCTCGACGGAATTGGGAATTGCCGAAGCATTCACGAAATGCTCTTGAAAACGAGGCTCGACGGCGGTTTCGATCTTCGTGATCTCGCGAACAGTGGTTTCGATCTCTGCGCGGGCAGCGACACTGCACAGCGCAATACGAGCACCCGTACCGGCAGCGTTGCCAGCACTTGTCACTTTGTCCAAAGGTGCGTCCGGGATCATACCCAAAACCATTGCATGCTTTGACGAGATATGGGCCCCAAAGGCGCCCGCCAAGATCACGCGGTCAACCGCATCGACACCAAACTTATCCATCAACAGCCGTGCCCCAGAATACAACGCCGCCTTGGCCATTTGGATTTCGCGGATATCTTTGTTCGTAACGGTAATCGTGGGACCGCCATCCTGTGCGCCATCCCACAACATGTAAGAATGTGTGCGCCCATCAAGGAAACAACGCGCAGTGCCAGTTTGTTCGGGCGATCCAATCAAACCCGGTCCATCGACCAAGCCGGCCATACGCATTTCCGCAACGATTTCGATAATACCTGAACCGCAGATTCCAGTAATACCTGTTTCAGAAATGACTGCGTCAAAACCATCTTCGTCCGACCAAATGTCCGACCCAATGACGCGAAACCGGGGCTCTTTCGTGACAGGGTCAATCTCGACACGCTCAATGGCACCGGGGGCTGCACGCTGGCCGGAACTGATTTGGGCCCCTTCAAATGCGGGGCCTGTCGGGGATGAACACGCCAGTATGCGATCTTTATAGCCCAACAGGATCTCGGCATTGGTGCCCACATCCACCACCAACATCAGATCGTCAGACTTGCCGGGCGCTTCGGATAAAGCCACCGCAGCCGCATCAGCGCCGACATGGCCTGCAATGCAGGGCAAGATATACACACGGGCAGAGGGATTCATTTGCGTGATGTCCAATTCGGTCGCATTCAGCGACACTGAATCAGAGGTGGCCAAAGCAAACGGGGCCTGACCCAATTCAAAGGGATCAATGCCCAACAACAGATGGTGCATGACAGGATTGCAGACAAAAACAACTTCGACAATCAGCGACGCATCAATAGACGCCTCGGCAGCAATTTCACCTGTGAGCGTGTCGATCGCAGAACGCACCGCTTGCGTCATTTCGATGTCGCCACCTTTGTTCATCATGGCATAGCTGACGCGGCTCATCAGATCTTCGCCAAATCGGATCTGGGGATTCATGATGCCGGACGAGGCAACAACGTCACCGGTCACAAGATCACATAAGTGTGCTGCGATGGTGGTGGAGCCAAGATCAATCGCAAGTCCATAAATGCCAGCTTCATGCAGTCCGGGCCACAGATCCAGAACTCTTGGTTGACGATCCTTGTGGTCTTTATGCAAAGCCACAGTGACGTGCCATTTTCCTTTGCGCAGAACAGGTTGCAGCTTGCGCATCACGTGCAAAGGCGCGCTTATCCCGTCGATATCCCATTGATCCTTTAATGCCCGGGCTAAGCGCTCGAAATCGCCTGTGGGCTCATGCATATCGGGTTCGTCAACTTCCACAAAATAAAGCCGCGTCGCCGGATCCATGATGATGTCACGTTCCGCTGCTGCTTTGCGCACAACTTGCTTGTGGACTTGGCTTTCTGCTGGCACATCCACAACGATGTCCCCTTGCACAGTGGCTTGGCACCCAAGGCGGCGCCCTTTTGGTAATCCGCGTTTGTCATCATAACGTTGTTCGACACTGTTCCACTCTGACAGGGCAGTATCTGCGACGGTCACACCGTGTTTGGGGAATTCACCATAGGATGGCGTGATTTGGCATTTGGAACAAATGCCGCGCCCGCCACACACAGAATCCAGATCGACGCCCAATTGGCGTGCTGCGGTCAGGACAGGTGTTCCCACTGGAAAATTGCCCCGTTTTCCTGAGGGCGTAAAGATAACGAGTGGATCAGTGCTCACGTGCAGCTCCTTTGCCGATTGAGCCGGAACTTAGCGAGGTTGCGCGCGAGGGAAAGAGCCAATCGCGTCTCAGTCTTGTCTGAATGCGGCGATCACGCGTTTTGGGACTTCTCATGGAAGATAAAACCCAAGAAGTTAAGCAGGATTTGCGCGGCCAGAATGGCGGTTGATCCGGTGTGGTCGTAATCTGGCGCGACCTCAACCAGATCAATACCAACCACCTCGTGACGTTTTGCAACTTGCTGCAAGATCTCCAACACATCGTAATAGAGAAAGCCGCCATGGGACGGTGTTCCGGTGCCCGGCGCTATGGACGGGCAAAACGCATCAATGTCGATGGTCACATAAAGGCGCGCACCATTTGGAATGCGCGCAACAACGCCGTCTGGTCCAAGTTTGCGGGCTTGGCGAACTGACAGTATGTCTGATCCCAAAGATCGGGCATCTTCGTATCCCTCGCGCGCGGTTGAGGACACATTGCGGATGCCAACTTGGGTCAAGCCTGTGACAAAGCTGTGTTCAGCGGCGCGGCGCATTGGGTTACCGTGGCCATGGCGTACGCCGTGTCGTTCATCGACAAAATCCAGATGCGCGTCGATCTGCAACACATGGATGTCTCCTTGATCGTCAAAGGCGCGGATGCAGGGAATGTTGATAGAATGATCACCGCCAATGATGACGGGCAGGGCGCCGGCCTTGAGTGCGGCGCGCACGCCGGTTTCAATATTGGCATGGCTGCGATCTGTGTCCGTATGCACGATGTCTGCGTCGCCCATATCGACGATGCGCACAGAGCCGGGCAAATACGTGGCTTCGTCTTCATGATCATAGGCACCCGCATGACCAAAACTGAACAACGTCGATGCCTCGCGCACTGCACGTGGGCCAAAGCGCGCGCCGGACCGCCATTGTGTGCCAAAGTCAAACGGCGCACCCAACACAGCGACGTCAGCCTTTAACGCTGCCCAGTCGGGCTGATAAGGACGCTTCCCAAAGGTGGCGATGCCAACAAAAGGCAAGTCCAGTCTGCCAGATTCATAGCCATGCGTGCTCATCGATAAACCCTTGTGTCTTGATTGGGCGCTTAACGCCCCAAACCTGTTCCGCAAAGGAGTTTTTCAGAAATACGGTGTTTTTGAAAGCACCTGCTTTCTACGCACGAACACCCCCTTTTCATTTGCTGCGCCCCGTGAAATAGCAAGGTGCCAAATGGAACTCCGCAAAAGGATGCTGCACATGGAGATTCGCGAGGCTCTTACCTTTGATGATGTCCTATTGGTTCCGGGTGCGTCTAGCGTGCTGCCGTCGACGGCAGATACGCGCACGCGTGTGACCCAATCCATTGATTTGAATATCCCTTTGCTAAGCTCTGCAATGGATACTGTGACCGAAGGGCGGATGGCGATTGCCATGGCGCAAGCCGGCGGAATGGGCGTTATTCATCGGAACCTCACCACTGAAGAGCAGGCGCAAGAAGTGCGACGGGTCAAACGGTTCGAAAGCGGCATCGTCTATAACCCGGTCACTTTGCGCCCGGATCAAACATTGGCCGAAGCCAAGGCATTGACGGAACGGTATCGCTTTACCGGCTTTCCGGTCGTGGATGAACAACGCCGTGTTCTGGGGATCGTGACGAACCGCGACATGCGCTTTGCCGAAATGGATGACACCCCGGTGCATCTGATGATGACCACCAATGATTTGGCCATTTTGCGCGAACCCGCTGATCGCGATGAAGCCATCAGCCTGATGAAGGCACGCAGGATCGAAAAGCTTCTGGTGACAGACGGTGACGGTAAGTTGACAGGCCTGCTCACGCTCAAAGACACAGAGCAGGCGGTTTTAAACCCGACGGCGTGCAAAGACGATTTGGGTCGGTTGCGTGTTGCAGCCGCAACCACGGTTGGAGATGCAGGGTTTGAACGGTCCGAAGCCTTGGTTGATGCAGGTGTCGATATGATCGTGATCGACACGGCACACGGACATTCCGCCGGAGTGGCAGAGGCTGTAAAGCGCGCCAAATCCCTATCCAACAATGTGCAAATCGTTGCTGGGAATGTTGCCACGGGCGAGGCGACGCGAGCGTTGATTGACGCAGGTGCGGACGCGGTGAAAGTGGGCATTGGTCCGGGGTCGATCTGCACCACACGTATGGTGGCCGGCGTAGGCGTTCCCCAGTTAACCGCCGTGATGGATTGCGCGGCCGCAGCGGGGAATGTGCCCGTTATCGCGGATGGCGGCATCAAGTTTTCAGGTGACTTCGCAAAGGCCATCGCGGCGGGCGCCTCATGTGCCATGGTGGGCTCCATGATCGCGGGTACAGATGAAAGCCCCGGAGAAGTCATTTTGTATCAAGGGCGTAGCTTCAAGTCTTACCGTGGCATGGGGTCTTTGGGTGCCATGGCGCGCGGATCAGCAGATCGCTATTTTCAAAAAGATGCCGCCAGTGACAAGCTGGTGCCTGAAGGCATCGAAGGTCAGGTGCCGTACAAAGGGTCTGCCAGTGCTGTCGTTCACCAATTGGTGGGCGGTTTGCGTGCCGCTATGGGATACACAGGCTGTGCCACCGTGGACGAGATGCGAAAGAACTGCAACTTCGTGAAAATCACCGGGGCCGGTCTGAAAGAAAGCCATGTGCACGATGTCCAGATTACGCGGGAA
The DNA here is from genome assembly GCA_938038825.1 of uncultured Paracoccaceae bacterium. Taxonomy (GTDB): domain Bacteria; phylum Pseudomonadota; class Alphaproteobacteria; order Rhodobacterales; family Rhodobacteraceae; genus Aliishimia. The sequence continues at coordinate 5,228 of CALHST010000399.1, forward strand.
AGCCCCAATTATAGGGTGATGTAGGTCTTATGACACCCGGTGCACGGATTGCCGCAGCGATTGATATTCTTGATGACATTCTCACTGGAACGGCGGCTGAAAAGGCGCTCACCAGTTGGGCTAGGCGGTCTCGATTTGCAGGGTCAAAAGACCGCGCAGCGGTGCGCAATCATGTGTTTGATGCCGTACGCAATATGCGCAGCTATGCAGAGATTGGCAGCGGTGCTTGGCCTGCAACTGCGCGTGCAATCATGCTGGGCGCCGTGCGCAGTGCCGATCTAACCGAGGCTGATCTGTTCAACGGGGTTGGCCATGCGCCAGCAGTCTTACAAGAGCATGAAACTGAAATTGGTACGGTGTCCGAAAACGGTGCCTGGAATCTGCCAGACGACCTGATTGCTTTGTTAAAGACCGAGGTTGGAGCCACAGCACGCGATCAAGCACTTGCTTTGGGTGCACGGGCGCCTGTGACGCTGCGCGCAAACCTTGCGAAAACCAATAGATCAGACTTGCAAACGTTGCTTGCCAAGGATGGCATTGAAACAAGTCCAAACCCCTTGTGTGATACGGCTTTGACGGTGATTGGGTCCGAACGTGGGTTAACGGCGCATCGTTGTTTTCAAGACGGATTGTTCGAAATGCAAGATGCCGGAAGTCAGGCGCTTGTCAGCGATTTGCCTGTGTCCGCAGACACCCGTGTTCTGGATTATTGCGCCGGTTACTTTGGTAGTGACTTTTCACGATTCCGCTCGATACCGAGAACCAACTCATGCCGGATTTAGTCCAACAGAAAGTCTGAGGTGTTTCCTTCAAATCTTACGTGTTTTTTTGTGGGGAGTGGCGTAGCATTGGCCAGAAGCGCGTAGACCTCAAACATCGAAGCGGTTCTGGCCAATGCGGAAACCCACGCTTGCATTGCGGTGAAAGCGGAGCTGATATCATTGTTTTTTGTTCGAAGAAGAATTCAGCGCGGCTTCAATTGAAGGATAGTGCTGCTAGCCTTCTTCCCAGTTACTTTGAAGAATATCGACAAGGCTCTGACTCAAGGAAACTCCATCATTTAGGTCAGCTATATTGTGGTACCAGACCTCGTATCTCTCCATTTGGCGCTGCGTTGAATAAATTTCGAACGACTCTTCACCTTCCCGACCCACAAAACGTTTCGCAAGTTCGAGCGCTTTTGATTGATAGTCGTCTTTTCCCGCAATGGACCTGTCGCGGTTTGATGCCGCTCCTTTGATAGCATTTACTGCAACAAAGGAGACTGACTATGGGATTGAAACGGACGGAAGAATTCCGCGCTGATGCGGTGCGTATCGCGCTGACCAGCGGGCTGACGCGGAAACAGGTGGCTGATGATCTAGGTGTCGGGATGTCGACGCTGAACAAGTGGATCACCGCGCATCGAGACACTGACGTTATATCTAAAGAGGATTTAAGCCTCGCCCAAGAGAATGACCGGCTTCGACGTGAGAACCGTATTCTCAAGGAGGAAAGGGAAGTGTTAAAAAAGGCCACGGTGTTCTTTGCGAGCCAAAAGCCGTGAGGTTTAAGTTTATCGAAGAACACCGATCTGCATTTTCCATTGAACTCATGTGTCGGGTCATGGCTGTCAGTCCGCGCGGGTTGCGGGCGTACCGCAGCCGACCTGCCAGCCTCAGACAACGGTCTGATCTGGTCACGCTGGCACATATCAAAGAACAGTCACGTCTCAGCCTGGGCAGCTATGGTAGGCCACGGATGACGGAAGAGCTGAAGGAGATCGGCCTGGATGTCGGACACCGCTGTGTCGGTCGGTTGATGCGTCAAAACGGCATATCCGTCGTACGAACCCGCAAACATAAGGTCACGACGGATAGCAACCACAAGTTCAACATCGCGCCTAACTTGCTGGATCAGGACTTCGCGGCTGAACAGCCCAACCAGAAATGGGCAGGTGATATCAGCTACGTATGGACGCGCGAAGGCTGGCTGTATCTGGCAGTGATCCTTGATCTGCACTCCCGGCGCGTGATCGGTTGGGCGGTGAGCAACCGAATAAAACGGGACCTTGCGATCAGGGCGCTGAACATGGCTGTCGCGTTCCGATCTCCGCCTAAAGGGTGCATCCATCACACAGATCGCGGGTCGCAATATTGTTCGCATGACTATCAGAAAATCCTGCGCCAGCATGGGTTCAAGGTGTCGATGTCTGGGAAGGGCAATTGTTACGACAATGCAGCAGTCGAGACCTTCTTCAAGACCATCAAAGCTGAACTGATCTGGCGGCGGTCATGGGAAACGCGGCGGCAGGCTGAGATGGCGATCTTCGAATACATAAACGGGTTCTATAACCCGCGACGCCGCCACTCAGCATTGGGTTGGAAAAGCCCTGTCGCCTTTGAACGGAAGGTGGCCTAAACGAGCGCTTGGGGCGGCACAAAAGCGCGACAGGTCCACATAGGTTTGCAGCGCATCCCAGTTATCAAAGTCGATGACGAAACCATGCATATAGCCGCGCTCGATTTGCTCTGGGCTTTCAGAGCGACCACCTGTGAAATTCTGAGCACCGGGGAGCGCCGCACTTAACGCAGAAAGGCCCGCGTAGATTTCACTGATCTTGTCCTCAGGCGTTTCGGGTTTGAATTTGGTCAATACAATATGTCGGATCATGCTGTCAGTCCTTGGTCTTGCTTGATCATCTCAGCGGCTTTTTCGCCAATCTTGATGGAAGAGGCATTCGTATTCGATGTATTTATGGTCGACATATCAGATGCATCGGCAACCCGCAGGCGCAAAATTCACCGAAACCACGTGCGCGGGGCAAGCACGCTGCACCAGCTTGAGGCAAAGATGTTTTCGGGGGTATTGTCGATGTCCTATGGCGTGCACAGTTGCGCAACACAGCCACCATTCATCACAGCGCCCTTGTGACGGATATCGTCGCGGGTGATGTCCTCAAAGCCCGCAATCATAATGAGCCGTCTCGCCTTGCCGTTTCCTAATGGCCCGACAAGAACGCAACAAAATCTTCCCGGATAGCGTTGTACATTGGGGCGATTTAGACACGAAACAGGCGAAACTAATCTTAGTTCGCGCAACCGCAAAAGGATCAAAACACGCGTGCACCACCGCTCCATGTTTCTTTGAGGACCGGTGTTCCTTCAGAGACCGCAAACCTGATCCAATCGGCCCTTTGCCCGATCCGCAAAGTCCCCCGGTCGGTGAGACCGACAGCCGCACCAGGGCGTGTCGTCACAGTCGCGATACCGCGCGACAAATCACCCTACAGATCACCCAACTGAACCGCCGCCATCAGCAAA
>CALHST010000400.1 GCA_938038825.1 uncultured Paracoccaceae bacterium
CCCGGTGCATGTCGACCACATTGCCGACCCAACGGACGATCTAAAGGCACGCTATCTTGGCGACGCAGCGCACGCGGTATACTTGATCCGGCCAGACCAACATGTGGTCGCACGCTGGAGCCATTTTGAGGCCGCCAAAGTCAAATCCGCGCTTCGTCGCGCTTTGGGACAGGAATAACAGATGCCTTTGACCCTCACCCCGAACATCCCCGACCCTGACGGATTCTATGACGAATTGCTGGCCGCACACGCGGGCTTAACGAAAGAGCAAAGCGACGCTTTGAATGCGCGTCTTATTCTTATTCTGGCCAACCAAATCGGAAACCGCGCCATTTTAAGCGCTGCAATCGCATCGGCAAAATAGCCCGTGAAACCTGCGCTCCACAGCCGTGACCATGCGAAACACCGTCAGCCGCCCAGCAAATCACGCGTGATTTTCTCAAAGATAGAAACACCCGTGGGCAACAAGTCGTCCGGGAAATCATAATCCGGGTTGTGCAACGCGGCATAATCTTCGCCGGGTCCCAGACACAGCATGGCCGCCTTTGCATCCCAGCCAAAGACACCAAAATCTTCGGATGCGCGCATCGGCAGTCCAAGATCACCATAGGGTATTCCCAATGACTCTAGGGCTCTGGTGGCAACTTCGGTTGCGTCAGGATCATTAATCGACCCGGCAAAATCATCGAAGACGTCAAATTCTACGGTCAATCCAGCCGCGTCGGCCGCGTTGATGGCCACACGCCGCGCATCGTTTGCAAGACTTGCCATGGTGGCGTCCTGCGCGGTGCGTAAGGTCGCGTAAATGACGCCGTCTCCCGGCGCGATGCCAAAGGTTGGCTCACCCACTTGGAGATGCGTGATTGTAACCAATCGGAAAGTGTCATCCAACGCGCCGCCCTTGCCCAATGCCTCCAGCGACTGAACAATTTTCGCAACGGCCTGCGTCGGGGAAATACCGTCTTCGGGGTCAGCCGCATGCGCAGTCTTTCCCGTCAGTTTGATTTGCAACCCTTGCGAGGCGCAATTGACCAGCCCAGCCCGTGTAGACACATACCCCCAAGGACGACCCGGTTCGATATGAATGGCAAAGGCCCAATCTGCTGTGATCTGTTGGTAGGCCGGATCCCCAACGACAGCGCGCGCGCCACTGCCATCTTCCTCGGCCGGTTGGAACATCAGAACAACGCGCCCTGTTTCAACGGGCTTGCGCGACAGCAAACGGCCCAAACCCATCAGAAACATCATATGCCCATCATGGCCACACATGTGGCCTTTGCCCGGAATTTCTGACGCCCATGGCGTATCGGATAGGTCTTGAATTGGAAGGGCGTCTAACTCTGCACGAAACAAGACAGTGGGGCCTTCTTTGCCGCTGTCAAACACCGCCGCCACCCCGTGTCCGCCCAACCCGGTCAGCACCTGTGTTGGGGACAGCAGCGCAAGTTCCCGGACGATTGTTTTGGCGGTTTCGATCTCTTCCCCTGAGAGCTCCGGGCGGCGATGCAAATCCCGGCGCAATGCAATCAGGTCCACAAGATCAGAATTGCTTAACATCAACCAAAGCTTTCTCGTGTGTGAAATGCCGGCCCTTTAAAGGGACCGGCGTGCATATGTTTGCGGTGCAATACGTTTCATCCCAAAGAGCGCTTACCGCCCCATCCAGCCACCATCGACCAGCATGATATGCCCATGCATGTAAGCGCTTGCGTCAGAGGCAAGGAAAACGGCAGGGCCTTTGAAGTCATCCGGTGTGCCCCAGCGGCCGGCGGGAATACGCGACAGGATGGACTGGGACCGTTCTGGGTCATTGCGAAGCGCTTCGGTGTTGTCCGTGTCGATATAGCCCGGCGCAATCGCGTTCACGTTTACGCCCTTCCCGGCCCACTCATTTGCGAATGCCATGGTCAGTTGACCAATCCCGCCCTTGGATGCCGCGTAACCCGGTACTGTAATACCACCCTGAAACGTCAAAAGAGACGCCGTGAAGATCACCTTACCGGACCCACGTGCCACCATTGCCCCACCGATTTCACGGGTCAGCAAGAACTGCGCATTCAGGTTCACCTCGATCACCTCGTCCCACATTTCGTCCGGGTGCGTGGCTGCTGGTTCGCGCAGGATTGTGCCTGCATTGTTCACCAGAATGTCGATTTGGTGATTGTCGAGGATTTCTGCCGCAAAGCGTTTGACGGCCGCACGATCCGAAAAGTCGCAGGCATAGCCCGTGAATTCGCGCCCCAGCGCCGTGACCGCGTCGCCCACGTCAGAACCCGCAGGATCAAGCGTTGCGCTGACACCCACGATGTTGGCGCCCGCTTCGGCCAATGCTTCGGCCATACCACGGCCAATGCCGCGTTTTGCGCCTGTGACCAGTGCGGTTTTGCCCGAAAGATCAAACGTGTCCATCAGTCCCATATTATGCGTCCTCTGAAATGCGGATCATGGATTTCATGGCTTGCGGGTTCTCGGTCAATGCCTTGAACGCCGCTTCGATATCGGCAAGCCCTTGAATATCTGTGATAAAGGCGTCGCAATCGACGACACCTTTAGCCAACAAAGCCATCGCTTTGTCGTAATCCTCGGGCCGGTAAACCCGTGCACCGATCAGATCAAGCTCTCTCCAGAAAAACTGGAACATGTCGATTGTGGGTTTTGTTGCATGGATCGCAACCATCACAATGCGGCCTCGGGTCGCTGCTGCTGCGGTCATAAGATCAACACCCGGTTGGCTGCCCGACACTTCAAAGACCACATCAGCGCCCTTGCC
>CALHST010000401.1 GCA_938038825.1 uncultured Paracoccaceae bacterium
TGCTGCCCTGGCTAGAAGGCACCGCGATGGTGCTGTGTGACATCCTGGATCATCACACACATGAACCCGTGCCACATGCCCCGCGCCAAATGCTGAAAGTGCAGATCGCGCGGCTGAAAGTGTTGGGGTTTGATGCCATGATGGCGACCGAGCTTGAATTCTTTCTGTTTGAAAAATCCTTTGATGACATTCGCCGCGGCGGCTTTCGCGATTTGACCCCGATCAGCGGGTATAACGAAGACTACGCCATTCTTCAGACGACCAAGGAAGAGGGCATCATGCGCCCCATCCGCAATCATTTGTTTAACGCGGGCCTGCCCGTTGAGAATTCAAAAGGTGAGGCTGAAACCGGTCAGGAAGAGCTGAACATCCGGTATTCGGCAGCTTTGGACTGTGCCGATCACCACACGATCGCAAAGCAAGGCGTGAAAGAGATCGCGTGGCAGCAAGGTCACGCAGTGACGTTTCTGCCGAAGTGGGATCATAACAAAGTCGGGTCTTCCTCGCATGTGCATCAATCTTTGTGGAAGGACGGTGCCCCTGCGTTTGCTGACGCGAATGCCGAACTTGGCATGTCCAAGCTGATGCAGCATTACATGGCTGGCTTGATTGCTTATGCGCCTGATTACACGTTCTTTTTGGCCCCTTATATCAACAGCTATAAACGCTTTGCCAAAGGCACCTTTGCGCCAACCAAAACCGTGTGGTCCGTTGATAATCGCACGGCGGGTTTTCGGCTTTGCGGCGACGGGACAAACGGTATTCGGGTTGAGTGTCGGATTGGCGGATCGGATCTGAACCCATATTTAGCGCAGGCCGCAATGTTGGCCGCGGGGATCAAGGGGATCGAAGACCAGATGGAATTGGCCCCGCCGACCAAAGGTGACATTTACGAAGACGCAAAGGCGCAGGACATCCCGCAGACCTTGCGCGCCGCGACAGAGACGCTGCGCAACTCTGCGTTTTTGCGTCAGGCGATGGGGGATGACGTGATCGACCATTACACGCGCTGCGCCCGGTGGGAGCAGGAAGAATTCGACCGCGTTGTGACCGATTGGGAAATTGCCCGTGGCTTTGAAAGGGTATGACAATGATCCGATGCATCTCGCCGATTGATGGCACAGTGTATGCCGAACGCACGACCCTTTCAGGGGCCGAGGCTGCAGACGCCGTTTCGCGCGCCAAAGCCGCGCAACGCGACTGGTCCACGCGTCCTTTGGCGGAGCGCATTGCGCTTGTGCAGGCAGGTGTCGCCAATGTCGGTAAGATGAATGACGAGATCGTTCCCGAATTGGCCCACCAAATGGGCCGACCTGTACGTTATGGCGGCGAATTTGGCGGATTTGATGAGCGCGCGTCATACATGGCCTCGATTGCGCAAGACGCGCTTGCGGATATCGACATCGAAGACAGCGGGGCGTTTCGCCGGATGATCAAACGCGTGCCACATGGTGTCGTTCTGGTGGTTGCACCCTGGAATTATCCTTACATGACGGCCATCAACACCGTGGCCCCTGCGTTGATTTCCGGCAATGCCGTGATGCTGAAACATGCCAGCCAAACGCCGCTGGTTGGCGAACGCATGGCCAAAGCGTTCCATGAGGCGGGAATTCCTAAGGGCGTTTTCCAGAACGTGTTTCTGGATCACCAAACCACGTCTGATTTGATTGCAGCCAAGTCGTTTGGTTTTGTGAATTTCACTGGCTCTGTCAGTGGTGGCCGCGCAATGGAACAGGCGGCGGCTGGGACTTTCACCGGGATCGGACTAGAGCTTGGCGGCAAGGATCCGGGGTATGTCTGTGATGATGCGGATCTGGACGCGGCAGTCGACACGCTGATCGACGGGGCGATGTTCAATTCGGGCCAGTGTTGTTGCGGCATCGAACGAATTTACGTGGCCGAACAACATTTTGATGCCTTCGTTGAAAAAGCCGTGGCCATTGTGAACGGATACAAACTTGGCAATCCATTGGATCCTGAAACGACCCTTGGACCTATGGCGCATAAACGGTTCGCGGATACAGTGCGCACCCAAACAGCCGAGGCGCTTGCGCAAGGGGCTAAAGCGCATATCCAAACTTTTCCGCAGGATGATGGCGGTGCCTATCTGTCCCCCCAAATCCTGACCAATGTCAGCCACGATATGCGGGTGATGCGCGAAGAAAGCTTCGGGCCCGTGGTTGGTATCATGCCCGTCAAGGATGATGCAGAGGCGATCGCATTGATGAATGACAGCGACTTTGGCCTAACCGCGTCTGTCTGGACTAAGGACGTCGCGCGCGCCGAAAGTATCGCAGATCAGATTGAAACGGGGACCGTGTTCATGAACCGCGCGGATTACCTTGACCCGGGCTTATGCTGGACGGGTTGCAAAGACACCGGGCGCGGCGGTGGCCTTTCCTTGATCGGATACCACAATTTGACGCGCCCCAAATCCTATCACTTGAAGAAGGCCTAAATTCATGTCGTTGACCGCCAATTGGTCCTATCCCACGTCCATTCGATTTGGCGCAGGCCGTATTTCTGAAGTTGCAGACGCCTGTGCCGTCGCCGGGATCAAGAACCCACTGCTGATTACGGATCGTGGTCTTGCCCAAATGGAGATCACAACGAACACGCTGGACCTGTTGGAAACCGCAGGGCTTGGTCGCGCGCTTTTTGCGGATGTTGATCCAAACCCAAACGAAAAGAACGCCGAAGCGGGCGTGCGCGCCTATCAAGACGGAGGCCATGACGGGGTTGTTGCCTTTGGCGGTGGGTCCGGGCTCGACCTTGGGAAACTGGTGGCCTTTTTGGCGGGACAAACGCGCCCCTTGTGGGATTTTGAAGATATCGGGGATTGGTGGACCCGGGCGGATGCGGATGCCATCGCCCCGATTGTTGCGGTTCCCACGACGGCTGGAACAGGGTCGGAAGTTGGGCGTGCGTCCGTCATTACAAATTCGGTGACGCAGGAAAAGAAAATCATCTTCCACCCCAAGTTCCTGCCGACGGTTGTGATTTGTGATCCTGAACTCACAGTTGGAATGCCTAAATTCATCACTGCGGGCACGGGCCTGGACGCCTTTGCCCATTGCGTCGAGGCATTCTGTTCTCCGCATTACCACCCTATGTCGCAAGGCATGGCGCTGGAAGGCATGCGTTTGGTCAAAGAATATTTGCCGCGCGCGTATGCTGATGGCACAGATCTTGAAGCCCGTGCGCATATGATGTCAGCTGCTGCCATGGGGGCCACAGCGTTTCAAAAGGGTCTTGGGGCGATCCACGCACTATCCCATCCCATTGGCGCAATGTATCACACGCATCACGGGACAACGAACGCGGTTTGCATGCCTGCAGTCCTGCAATTCAACAAACCTGCGGTGACCGAAGTGCTTGCACAAGCCGCGAATTATCTGGATATCCCAGATGGTTTTGACGGGTTCTGCCGGTATGTGGATTCCTTGAACGACAGCCTTGGTATTCCCAAATCTCTGACCGATCTGGGGTTGACCACAGTGGATGTTGATCGTGTTGTGGCCGGTGCCTTGTCAGACCCAAGCAGGGGAGGAAACCCGGTCGAGATGACACAACAGAACACCAAAGAGCTGCTTCTTAAGATCCTTTGACCCACACCCGGCCTGCTCGAAATAACGGATGGATCTCGTGCCAGAAAGCAGGCCAGACGTCACCTAAGTCCAAGAATACCGAAACTTTTCGGAACTCGCGCCCAAGACTTTGCGTTTTGTTAACGCGTCTGCAGGTATTGAATGTCCTGATTTGATGAATTTCAGAGGCAATTATGCTTTCACAATCCCAAGTGAATCTTATCCGTGGGTCTGCAAGTCTTCTTGCCGAAGGGAATGTTGCGGTTACCCAAGCCTTTTATGACAACTTGTTCGCAGCAGCCCCCGGTGTGAGAAAGCTGTTTTCAGAAGACATGTTTGATCAAAGTGAAAAGCTTTGGAATTCGATTGTGACGGTTGTTGAAAGCGCCAAAGATCTGGGCGAAATCGAAGACGAACTTCTGGCAATGGGTGCACGTCATGTCAGATATGGTGCGCTGCCAGAACATTACCCCGTTGTGAACGAAATCCTGATCGCAACAATTGCCTCTATTGCTGGGGATACCTGGACGAACGACCATCAAGACGCATGGCAAGCCGCATTGGGCGCTGTCACGTCCCTGATGATACAGGGTGCAACAGAAGACGCAGGCTAAGGTTTTCCCGATTTCCGTCCTTGCGCACTCCAGACTGGAATAGCCATAAATGACGTCTCGCAATTTGTGCGCGGCCACCTGTTCAGTTTGTGCGTTGCGACAGCCAGTTTGACCATGCTGCGCGCGACCCATTGAACACATTGATGTCAACATCACCCGGTGTGCCCGGCAGCGTCCCGGTGGAGGTAAATTGCCAGAACGACCAGGGTTGTCCGGGATAGGCCTCGCGCAGGGACTTAGCAGTAGAGCGCAGCCAAAATTCTTCGCGCCGCATCGCTTTGAGACCGTTTTCTTCGTAAAAGCGCGGTGTCGTGTAGATGATCGGGCGTTGACCAAAATGCGCTTCGACCAAATCCATCCAGATCTTCATCTCGGCGCGCACAGTCGCCGCATCGGGGCGTCGCTGACAGGATGGCGAAAACGGGTTCCACTCCATATCAAGAACAGGCGGCAGTGCACCGCGCGCACGGGGCACGTTGCGAATGAACCAGCGGGCCTGCACCTCTGGCGCTGTGCAGAAGTAATAGAAATGATACGCGCCCCGGCGAATGCCTGCACGCGCAGAACCGCGCCAATGATCTTTGAACTTGGGGTCCAACAGATCCCCACCTTCGGTGGCTTTCAGGAACGCAAATTCAATTCCAACGGCCTTGGCCCGTTTCCAATCCACGAATGTCTGGAACCGGGCGGCATCCAATCCTTTGACAGGAAAGCTTGCAGGCGCACGACCTTTGAAAGACACCGGATTGCTGTCGCCAATCACCAAAGGTCCAGCATTGCTTGTTGGTCGCTGTTCAGATGCGCCACATGACACAAGCACAGTAAGCGCAGCGGCGATTAGGACACGAAATAACATGTTGGCGAACCTAGCCTAGCGAAAGCGGGCTGGCGACAAAGAAGTGACAATCTGTGCTGGCAAGGCCGGTTTTTCGCCGATGGCAAGGGCCGCGACCAAAGCCCCGGCGGCAGGCCCCGTTTGGAACCCGTACCCGCCTTGACCCGCTGACCATACGAAACTTGGATTTGTGGGGTCCGGGCCCAGCACCAAAGTGCGATCTGGCGCAAATGTCCGCAGTCCCGCCCATGTCGACGTCGGTCGTGTGATGTCTTCCGTGACAAACTCTTGATAGCGCGCGAACCCTTCCGCTAGAACCATGTCTTCGGGCCACGCATCCATGGGCGGGCAGGGGTGTTCTTCGGCGGGGGAGACGATGAGCTGGCCGGCATCGGGCTTGGCATACCACGTTTCGCCTGCCCCAAAGAACATCGGCCATTTAGACAGATCATGGCCACCGGGTGCCGCGATCCGTGCCATAGACCGGCGCAAAGGGGTAAGGCCTATGGGCCCCAAGCCCGCCATTTCCGCCACGGAATCCGCCCATGGGCCTGCTGCATTGATGACAATACGCGCTTTAAAAGTATCGCGTGCCGTCAAGACCGTCCAGTGGCTGTCAAACGACAGGCCGGTGACCGCATGGCCCGTCAGAATCGTACCGCCACTGTGTCGAATTGTGCGCGCAAAATCCTGCAACAGTCGGTCGGTATCAATGTCCTCGGCTGCGCCATGAAATGCCGCGCGATTGATGTGATCGCGGTTCAGAATGGGAACCATGTCACACGCGGCATCAATGGAAATCTCGTCACATCCCAGTGCAGTCAGATCGGTTTCATAAAGATCATTTGCGCCAGCCGTACCAAGCAACAAAAAACCGCGCGCAGACAGGTATCCGCCATGCGCGGAACGCAGATACTCTTCGCTGGCACGGCTTAACGCGTTTACGGCGGCATTGCCGTAATTGGGTTCAAACAATGCCGCGGATCGCCCCGACGCGTGATATCCAAGCGACTCTTCAGCCTCGATTACGGTGACGGACCCATGGGGGGCAAGGTGGGCCCCTGCGGACAGGCCAGCCACCCCGCCACCGATGACCAGAAAGTCGATCACAGATCGTCGTTTCGATCTGTTGCGGGGGCAGGTGCAGGCATCAGGGCAGCTATTTTTGAATAAAGGTCCGGCGTCAACGTGTATGACATGGCATCCAACGACGGCTGCACTTGTTCCACCGAACGGGCGGACAAAATGGGCTGGGGGCGGAAGGGCGAGGCCGCAACCCAGGCAACCGCCAAGGTCGCCGGATGCACGCCAGCTTCGGCTGCAAGTTCAGTCAACCGTCGCGCCGCATGAGACATAACAGGCAAGCTGTATCGCGTCGCATAGCGATCGTCTTCTGTAAGACGCCCGGACCCACCCTTGGCGTATTTTCCGGTCAATAACCCGCCGCCCAAAGGGGAATAGGTGCAGGCCGCGATGCCTTGATCCGCACACATTGGCAGCAATTCCACTTCGGCCTGACGTTTCACCAGATTGTACATAGGCTGCAGCACATCAATGCGGGTGCCAAATTCTGCTTCGATGGCTTGTGCTTTCATGACTTGCCAGGCGGCAAGGTTGCTGAGCCCGATATGACGGATCATCCCCCTGGATTGAACTGTGGCCAGCATATCAACGATGGGGCGCATGTCTGCTGTTGGGTCAAAGTGATGCAGGTACAGCAAATCAACACTGTCCCGCTGCAAGCGGCTGCGGCAGATGTCGAATTGCGCCAGCATGTCCGCTTTGTTGCAGCTGCCCACATAGCCAACTTTGGTGGCGATATACAGATCATCGCGATCTTTGGCCAATCGCCCAAGGATCTCCTCTGAGGCACCGCCATTATAGATATAGGCTGTGTCGAAATGCGTGATGCCTGCGTCCAAACAGGTTTCAAACAACGCCTGACTTGCGGCCTCATCGGCTTTGCCGCCAAATTGCATTGTTCCGAATGAAAAGGGGCGGACGGGCGTTTTGCCGTGAGTTGTAAGCTGTGTCATGAGAAATTCATGCCATGCGGGCTTGGCTAAAGCAACGGCTGGGGCAACCGGGCATTGGCTTTTGACACTTCGGAATGTGCGCACCATCAAGCAAAAAATTCAACGCTTTGGAAGACGCGTTCGCTAAATCCAAACCCCGTGTCCGCAGAGGGGGTAAAAAAAGTATGGAATTCCCCACCTACACTTCCCCGAAAAAATGCACAGATAGTCTTCATAACTCAAAAGAGATTTTTCCAATGATCGTCACATCCATTCGCGAAGTATTGAACAATCGCCCTGTTTTTTTTGTGCCACCTGACGCCACGCTAGAGCAGGCCTTTGATGTTATGGCAGTATATCGCATGGGCGCTGTGATGGTTTTGGACCACGGCGACCTTAAGGGTATTCTCACCGAAAAAGACGTCATTCGGCATGTGTCGCAACAGGGCGGGTTCCAAGTGACAACCGTTGCCAGTGTTATGACCCGCAACGTGGCCTGCATCGAGACGCGCGACAGTCTTATTCATGCGCTGCGCGTGATGAAACAAGGCGGATTTCGCCACGTGCCAGTTCTGGATCTGAGTCAGAAAGTGATTGGAATGGTGTCAGAACAAGACATCGCGGATGCATGTTCTGCGGGGCTTGACCGAAACGGTTCGATTGCCGCTTAAAGGTAAAAGCAGGGTGAGCTGAAGCTCACCCTACTGGGCAGAACTGCCGTTTATTGTGGGATGTCGCCGGTGATGCCTTCGACATAGAAGTTCATACCCGCCAACGTGCCATCATCCGCTGTTTCGCCGTCTGCCAACCAGTCAGAGCCGTCTTGCTTTTTGATGGGGCCGGTGAAGGGGTGATAGGCGCCGGTGCGCATGGCTTCGACCATTGCCAAAGCTTCGGCTTTGATGTCAGCAGGAACTGCGTCTGTGATCTCACCGATTTCAACCATGCCGGTTGGGATCCCGTCCCATGTATCAACGCTGCTCCATGAGCCATCAATGACCGCTTGGGTGCGTGCGATGTAGTAAGGTGCCCAATTGTCGATGATCGAAGACACGCGTGGGAACGGTCCATACTCTGCCATGTCAGACGCTTGACCAAAGGTCATCACGTCACCGGCTTCTTGCGCGGCGGCTTGTGGTGCTGTGGAGTCGGTGTGTTGCAGAACAACGTCCGCGCCTTGGTCGATCAACGCTTTGGCAGCGTCGGCTTCTTTGGCAGGATCAAACCACGTGTACACCCAGATGATTTTGAATTCGACGTCAGGGTTCACTTTCTTGGCGTGCAGATAGGCCGAGTTAATGCCCCGGATCACTTCTGGGATCGGGAACGACCCGATGTAACCAACAGTGTTTGTCTTGGTCATCTTGCCCGCAATATGGCCCTGAACCGCGCGGCCTTCGTAGAAACGGGCCGAATAAGTGGACACGTTGTCGGCGCGTTTATAACCCGTCGCGTGCTCGAACTTCACGTTTGGGAATTTCTTGGCCACGTTGATCGTTGGGTCCATATAGCCGAAGGATGTTGTGAAAATCAGGTCAGCACCTTCCAGTGCCATCTGTGTCATCACACGTTCGGAATCGGGGCCCTCGGCAACGTTTTCAACGAAGACGGTTTCAACCGCGTCGCCGAAATGCTCTTCGACGGCCAAACGGCCTTCGTTGTGTTCAAATGTCCAGCCGCCGTCGCCGACAGGGCCAACATAGACAAAGCCGACTTTGGTTTTGTCTTGGGCAACGGCAGCACCTGCCAGCCCAAGTGCCACGGCAGCCGTGGCAAGAAGTTTTGTGAAGTTCATGAGTGGTATTCCCCCGGTTTAGTTGCCCCTATTGCGAGGCGTGGAACGTGCGACCAAGCGAGGCGGGCGCCCCGGACTTATCCGCAGATAAAATAACTAAGACCACAATCGTGATCACGTAAGGCGACATTGCCAGATACTCGACAGGAATCGCAACGCCAGCCCCCTGAAGGCGTAGCTGTAATTGATCCAAACCGCCAAACAAATAGGCACCCATCAGCACACGACCGGGTTTCCAGGATGCAAAAACAACCAATGCGAGCGCAATCCAGCCAATTCCGGCGGTCATGCCTTCGGTCCATTGTGGCACCCGCACCAAGGAAAGATAGGCACCGCCGACACCGGCGCAGGCTCCACCAAACAGAATGGCAAGGGTTCGGATTCGCACGACCTTATAGCCAAGCGCGTGCGCAGCATCGTGGTTTTCCCCGACCGAGCGCAGGACCAAACCCGCGCGTGTGAATTTTAGAAACGCCCAGACACTGACGACCAGCGCCAATCCCAAATAGAGGATGAGGTCATGACTAAACAGGATAGGGCCCAGAACGGGTATGTCGGCCAAGGCTTCGGGAAACAGGTCCGGAGTGCGTTCCGGCTTGAGGCCCACATAGCTTTGCCCAATCAGGGCAGAAATCCCAAGGCCAAATAGCGTGAGCGCAAGCCCCGAGGCCACTTGGTTCGCGAGCGTGATTTGCGTCAGGAACGCAAACAAAAGTGACAACGCCGCCCCACCCGCAGCCCCGGCCAGAAAACCAAGATAGGGTTGGCCCGTTTCGATCGTCACCACAAACCCGCAGACCGCGCCGGTGATCATCATGCCCTCGACCCCAAGGTTCAACACACCTGCTTTCTCGACGATCAGCTCGCCAATTGCGGCGAACAGGATCGGTGTGGCGGCGACCATCAGCGTGGCCATGAGGAGGGTGAGGGAGATCGAGGACAGATCCATGAGTTAGTCTTTCTCCTCGGGCAGACACCGAACAGTTTCACTGTAATCGGTCGCTTCGATCAGCCTCAAAAGTAAAACGTCATCTTGCAAAAGCAGTGACCTGGCACGAAGTTCTACGTTTGATGAGGTGGTATCGTTGAAAACCTTTGGTCCAATCATTGCAATTTGGTCTTCGACCTTGATCCAATTGCCCTGCCAATCAAACCTTTCGGATGCTCTTGCGCTTTGTTGCATACCCTTGGCATGAAAATGTTCGCCGTCGCCAAAGGCCAATTCGAACTGAAGCGGCAGAGCAATATGTCCATCCAACAAAGCGAGCGGGCCTGTACAGTGCCACGAAGTCGCCATCGCATATGCGGGTGAGACGCAGAAGCAGGCGACGATGAGCGGCCGGATCATGCAGTCTCTCCAGCGCCAATTTGCAGACGATAATTCGTAAACAGATCAATCGCGAGCAAGAAGAAGAGCAGCATGCCTTGGAACACCTGGATCGCAGCGGCGGGCAGGCCGAGGTTGGATTGGGCGATGTCTCCGCCGATATACGTCAGGGCCATGAGCGCGCCGGCGAAGAGGATCCCGATGGGGTTCAAGCGCCCCAAAAATGCGACGATGATTGCGGTGAATCCATAGCCGACGTTAAAGTCGATGGTGACCTGGCCTGCGGGGCCTGCGACCTCGAACAAACCGGCAAGACCGGCGAGCGCGCCCGAGGTGCCAAGGCAGAACAGGATCAGACCTTTGGGGTTCACGCCCGAAAAGGCCGCTGCACGGGGGGCCTCGCCCGTGACGCGGATGGCAAAGCCAAGCCGGTGGCGCGAGAGCAGGACATAGGCAAAGATCACGGCTATCAACGCAAAGACGACGCCCCAATGCATACCGGAATTTTCGATGATATCCGCATTATGTGCCGAGGCGTATTGCTGCAAATTGCGCGATCCGGGGAAACCAAAACCTTCGGGATTTTTCATCGCACCCAAGGCCATCGAAGCAAGGATATGTTCCGCCACATAAACCAGCATAAGAGACACAAGGATCTCGTTTGTTCCGAATTTGGTTTTCAGAACCGCCGGGATCATGGCCCATGCCCATCCGCCCAACGCGCCTGCAAGGATCATCGCAGGGAAAATCAGCACGCTTTCCAGCGGGTATAGCGCCAGCGCGACACCCGCACCTGCAAGCGCGCCGATGATATATTGCCCTTCGGCCCCGATATTCCAAATGCCCGCTTTGAAGCCAAGGGACAAACCGATGGCGATCAAAACGAGAGGCGCGCCTTTGATCAGCAATTGCGGGCGGTAGAAAAAGGAAAATTCGCCGAAAATGGGTTCCCAGAAAATCGTGAGAATGGCGTCGATCGGGTTTTTGCCCAAGGCTGCGAAAAGCAAGCCGCCAAAAAAGATTGTCGCGGCAACAGCCAATACCGGAGCGCCATACGACCACGCTTGTGAGGGTTGGGGACGTTTGACGAGACGGATCATGTGGGCTGTTTCCAAACGGAGCGGCTGCGCCGCACGCGATTCATTTTTTGGAATGAGGGACGCTGTCCCTCACACTCCCTGAGGTATTTGGGACCAAAAGATATGGAAAGTAGAGCGTTACACATGGGCGACTTCCATTCCGTGTGCGCCACCGAGCATCAATCCGATATCTTCGATTGTGAGACCTGCGGCGTCTCGTGGTTTGGAAAGGCGGCCTTCGGAGAGGGCTGCAAAGCGGTGAGAAATTTCCATCAACTCGTCAAGGTCCTGGCTGATGACAATGACAGCGGCACCATTGGCCGCTAGGTCCAAAAGGGCTTGTCGGATATCCGCGGCGGCTGCGGCGTCAACACCCCATGTGGGCTGATTGACAACAAGAACATCCGGGTTTTGCAGCACTTCGCGTCCGACAACAAATTTCTGAAGATTGCCGCCGGATAGGGAGCGGGCCGCATTGCTGGCGCTGGGCGTGCGCACGTCAAATTCTGAGATGATGTGGTCCGCGAAACGTTTGGCGGCGGACCAGTTCAGGAAACCATTGGTTTCCATGTTTTCACGCACGGACCCCGTGAGCATCGCGTTTTCCACGAGCGACATATCCGGGGCGGCGGCATGGCCCAGGCGTTCTTCGGGGGCGGCCAGCAGACCCAAGGCGCGGCGGATACGCGGTGGTTTGGCGCTGATATCGGTGCCGTTCAAAGAAATTGCACCGGGTTTCGTGGCCATCTCGCCAGACAGCGCGGCCAGGAGTTCATCTTGGCCATTGCCAGCAACACCGCCGATTCCCAGAACTTCGCCCTTGTGCACGTCCAATGAAATGTCGCGAAGGGGCATACCAAATGCCGAAGGCGCGGGGTGGGACAGCGCGTTGATCCGCAGCGCCACAGGCCCTGTTTCCATTGGTTTGGCTGTGGGGGTTGCGAGAGTGCCACCCACCATAAGTTCGGCCATGTCGCGCGCACTGGTTTGAGACGGATCACACGTCGCCACAACTTTCCCGCCGCGCAGAATAGTGGCGGTGTCACACAGCGCGCGGATTTCTTCCAGTTTGTGTGAAATGTAAAGGATCGCAGTTCCTGAGGCTTTGAGCTTGCGCAAAGTTTCAAACAGGATGTCGACCTCTTGCGGGGTTAGGACCGACGTGGGTTCATCCATGATCAGCAATTTGGGATCTTGCAGCAGGCAGCGGATGATTTCGACCCTTTGGCGCTCTCCTGCAGAGAGATCCCCGATTTTTGCAGCGGGGTTCAAGGGCAGGCCATAGGTTTCAGAGACCTCGCGTATGCGCGCCGCCAGATCCCGCATGGCCGGTGGGTTTTCCATGCCAAGGGCAATGTTTTCGGCAACGGTCAGGGCGTCAAACAAAGAAAAGTGCTGAAACACCATGGCGACGCCTGCCGACCGGGCGGCGCGGGGCTCGGATGGTTCAAACGCGTGGCCATTCATCTGCATATGGCCGCTGTCTGGTTTGACCAGCCCATAGATCATTTTGACAAGCGTGGATTTACCGGCACCGTTCTCCCCCAACAGGGCATGCACTTCAGAGGGTTGGATATCGAGCGAGATCGAGTCATTGGCGATCACACCGGGATAGGCCTTGGTCAGCCCTGCCAATTGGATGAGTGCTGTGCTCATGCCTGTTTCCCCCGTTGTGCCGGGTGTTTCAATAGCTGTGCTGCGACCCCAAGTGCAATGGCTGTCGGGTGTTTTCCAAGGCTTGGGTCCCCTATCGGGCAACAAATTTGTGCGATTTCGCCTTCAGAGTGGCCCAGCCCCGCAAGGCGGGAACGAAAGCGCGCCCATTTTGTGGCGGATCCGATAAGACCGACAAAGGTGAAGTGATGACGCAAGAGGGCGTCGCACAATTTCAGATCAATGTCGTGGCTGTAGGTTAGGATCAAGTGATGTGCTTGTTTGGGGGCATGTTTGACGGCCTGCGCCGGATTGGTTGCAACCAATTGCGCGACCGTATCCGGGACGGTTTGGGGAAAGCGGTTCTGTGCAGTATCGACCCATGTGATGTTGAAATCGGGCAGTGGCGACATGGCACCAATAATGGCCCGGCCCACATGACCTGCTCCCCAGATCCAAAGGGGATGCCCTGCTGGCACTGTATTCTGAGTGCTTTGATCAAACCGCAGCCGTACGCTGCCGCCGCAACATTGACCTAGGTTCGGGCCCAAAGGAATGGTGTGTTCTGAGGGCGTTACCCCGTTTCGCAACATATCACGCGCCATTTGTGTGGCCTGCCATTCCAAAGCACCGCCCCCGATGGTGCCTTCCTGGCGGTCGGGCCAAATCTGCATCTTGGTGCCAGCCTCGCGCGGGGCAGAGCCGCGCACATCTGTAATTGTAACGGTGACCGGCCCCGTCATCCGCGTGCTCGCGCAACAGCGTTCAACACAGTTTCCGGTGTCGCCGGTGCGTCCAGTGCAGGATAATTTGGCCCGCAGGCAGAAATGGCGTCAGACAATGCCAGAAACGCGGAAATCCCCAACATGAAAGGGGGCTCCCCCACCGCTTTGGAGCGATAAATGGTGTCTGTCGCATTCTTGGATTGGTGCAGCGAGACATTGAAAATTTCGGGCGCATCACCGATGGCGGGGATTTTGTAGGTCGACGGCGCATGTGTCCGAAGTGCGCCTTTTGCATTCCACACCAGTTCTTCGGTTGTCAGCCAACCCGCACCTTGCACATAGCCGCCTTCAATCTGACCAATATCCAAAGCAGGGTTCAACGACGCACCTGCGTCATGCAGGATGTCTGTCCGCAATATCTTGTTCTCGCCGGTCAGCGTGTCGATCATCACTTCTGTGATCGCGCAACCATAGGCGAAATAATAGAACGGGTTGCCTTCGCCCTTGATCCGGTCCCACTGAATATCCGGCGTTTTGTAAAACCCGGTTGCCGACAGAGAGACACGCGCTTGCCAACACAGATTGGCGGCCTCGGCAAAAGTGATGCTGTCATCGGGACTGTCCACGCGGCCTTGGTTGAACAGAATCTCTTCTGGTTTGCATTTGAAATGAGCCGCCAAAGCCGCGCCCATGCGCAATCGGATCGTGTCACAGGCCGCCTTGACGGCCATGCCGTTCAGGTCTGTCCCCGAGGAGGCTGCCGTGGCAGAGGTATTGGGCACTTTGTCCGTGTCGGTGGCTGTGATTTTCACGGCATCAATGGGCACGCTAAATCGGCTGGCTGCAACCAAAGCAACTTTTTGGAACAGTCCCTGACCCATTTCCGTGCCGCCGTGGTTTAGGTGGATGGATCCATCTTGATAGACATGCACCAAAGCGCCCGCTTGATTAAGGTGGGTCAGCGTAAAGGAAATCCCAAACATCACGGGGCTATAGGCCAACCCGCGTTTCAACACCGCATTTTTGGCATTGAACGCATCCACCTGTTCGCGACGGATCGCATAATCGCTGTCTGCGAGAATGCGGTCTGTCATGTCGGTCAAAAGGAAATTGTCGACGTCTTGACCATAAAGCGTGGTCTGCGTGGCACTCAGGATATTGCCAAAGAAGTTGGCCCGCCGGACCTTGTTTGGATCCAAATCAAGATGGTGCGCGATATGATCCATGACCCTTTCCATGCCGAGCATGCCTTGGGGACCACCAAAACCACGAAAGGCAGTTGCGGACTGCGTGTTGGTGCGCAAGCGGTGTGATGTGACGCGCATATTGTCCACTGCATAGGCGTTGTTTGCGTGCAGCATGGCGCGATCCGCGACAGGCAATGACAAATCCATCGCCCAGCCGCAGCGGAAAAAATGTGTAAAATCAAGCGCATGGATCTTTCCGGTATCGTCGAAGCCGCAGCGATAGGAGATTCGGGCATCATGCCGTTTCCCGGTGATCAGGAAATCATCATCTCGATCATATCGCATTTTGCAGGGGCGCCCCGTGGCCTCTGCTGCCACGGCACATGCGATGGCAAGATGGTTGCCTTGGCTTTCTTTGCCGCCAAATCCGCCACCCATGCGACGGGTTTCCACGCGCACTTTATGCATGGCAACGCCCAAGGCTTCGGCCACT
>CALHST010000402.1 GCA_938038825.1 uncultured Paracoccaceae bacterium
CCCAATCCATCCGGCCGTGCTCGGGGCGTTAATACGGGCTCAATGGGGACAAACGCATCACATGCCGCTAACAAGGCCATTGCACATATCGGCGCGGCCTTAAGAGCTTTATGAACTGCGTGTCCCCATCCCATATGCTTAGCTTGGCACCGCAGTCGATGCAGTGTCGCCGACACCGTCTTTGCGCGCTTTTGCAGACGCCAATGTGTCGCGCAAATCGCTTTCCATCTTCTTCAGGTCTTCCTCTGCGGCGGCACGCTTTGCTTTGCCTTCGTCCGCAATTTGCAGACTTTCCTCGATCGTGCCAATCAAATCCGCGTTGGCTTGTTTCACGGCTTCGATGTCAAAGACACCGCGCTCCATTTCCTGCCGGATCATCTTGTTGCTTTCGCGCAGGTTCGCCGCGTTCGACGTCAGCAATTCGTTGGTCAGATCGTTGGCATCACGCACTGCCGCAGCCGCTTCGGCCGACCGTTGAATGGTCACGGCTTGGGCCAGTTGGGTTTCCCACAATGGCACTGTGTTCACGAGGGTCGAGTTGATCTTGGTGACGAGTGATTTGTCGTTTTCCTGAACCAAACGGATCGAGGGCAGAGACTGCATTGTCACCTGACGTGTCAGTTTCAGATCGTGCACCCGACGTTCCAAATCGTCCCGTGCAGCGCGCAAATCGCGCAGCTCTTGCGCGGCCATGACTTGATCCCCTTCGGGAGCGGCTTGCACCGCGGCATCTTTGGCGGGGATGTCGTTGGCATCAATGTCCGCAATCTTGGCTTCGCCAGCCGCGATATACAGGGCCAGTTCGTCATAGAATTGCAGTGTTTTGTCGTACAGAACGTCCAGCGATTTGATGTCTTTCAACAGCGTATGCTCGTGGGACAAAAGATCGTCGGTGATGCGATCAATCTGACCTTGTACATCTTCGAATTTGGCGGTGAACTTGGCAAAGGGTGCAGCACGCCCGATCAGTCTTTCCCACCAGCTGCGTTCGCGACGCACATCCAATTCCGAGATCGAAAAGCCCCGGATGGTTGTCACAATGTTACGCAGGCTGTCACCGGCAGGGCCAACATCCTTGTTGCGCACATCTGCGAGCATCGCTTGGCTGATTTCTTGTAATTCCGCTTGGGCGGCAGAACCGAAAGACACAATGGAATTGGTGTCCTCCATGTCAATTTCGTCCATCCGAGACCGGATATCGGCGCCCAAAGTCGCGTCTGCTTGTTCCAAAGGAACCACGGCATTGGCCTCAACGGGTTCTGGTAATACGATAGCAGTCACTTCTTCGACCATTGCCAGGCTCTCTTGGGCCTTTTGGCGCACTGTGTCAGACATTAGGGTGTCCCTTCTTTGTTAAGCGTCGTCAATCCGCACGCCCTCGCGGGCGAGACGGTCGCGAAGCACGTCAATTTCAATATTCAAATCTGTCCGGTCTTCGACCAGCATTTTACGGGTTCTTGCGGAAAAATTGTCGGTCATGTCCGTGAGCAAAGCGGCGTAGTCTTCGCGCGCTTTGGCGTCCTGGGTGCGGCTATAGATATCAGCAAACTTGGATGTCGCATCGCGCGCACCCAAAAGATACACACCCAAATATTTGCGCGCGGCTGTCAGATCGCGGGGGTCTTCTTCGACGGTGCGGATCAGGTCCCGCGCCACTGTTTGGAACTTGTCCACCGCACTTTCCATTTTGCGGTCATTTGCCCGCAGAATAGCATCTTTCATCTCACCCA
Organism: uncultured Paracoccaceae bacterium; assembly: GCA_938038825.1. Taxonomy (GTDB): domain Bacteria; phylum Pseudomonadota; class Alphaproteobacteria; order Rhodobacterales; family Rhodobacteraceae; genus Aliishimia. Next base: position 1,731 of record CALHST010000402.1, read on the forward strand.
GGGTCTTTTCGGCCTCGTCGACCACACGGGCAACACGGTCCTGTTGAAAGGTGTCGATGCCTTCCATGCCCTTGTCTTTCATGGGGTCCAAGCCAAAGGACGCCACATGCAGCCCTGCAGCGATGACACCAAATAGGATTGGGGCAACAAGTCCAAAACTCTCTGCATGTGCAGCAACTGCAAAGCCTGCGCCGATACCCGTCAAAAGACTGGATAGCAGCTTGCGCGGGGCAGCAGGGCGGCGCGCAACTTTACGCTCATTATAGGCAGCCTCCGCTTCCAATCCGCCACGCAATAGGTACGCAGCCAACGTCCACGCAACAGCCCCAATCAAACTGAGTGTCAGGGCAATTGCGCCTTCATTGAAAGACGTCGCGACAAGAGGAATGGCCGGAATGAACAAGATGTTCGCGCGTGCGCCCACGGGAGAGACCTTGGCCTTGTCATAGGCGCCCGTGTCATGCGTGACCGGGTCACTACCGTCGGGTGAGAATTTTCCGCCAAATCGTTTTGCCATAGCGTTAAAGCCCCCCAAGCCAGCCGGCTGCGGTGCCAAACAGCACAATGATCAGCGCCACATAGGCGAACTTTTGAACGGATGATGTCATGGTTGTGTCCCCTTGAACGGTACCTTAGCTGCGCTGCGGCACTCTGCCAAGTTAATGTCCCATTCCCGGTTTTGCACCTGTTCGACGCTCGGCATTCAGCTTGCGGCTGTAACCGGACTGAATGACTTCGACCGCGACCAGCACCAGAACCGAGAAGTAGAAGGTCGTTTTCGACATCGGTACAATTTCATATCCCCAGATTTTCAAGGCCAGCGAGTCATCATGCATTGCATGTGCAGCGGCTTGACCCGCTTCGCCCAGAAGGACGACGCCCACGATCAAAAGAATAAAGAGGCCCAGCACTTCGTACATGCGGTTTTTTTCCAGAAAACGGGTGACGCCGTCTGCGAGCAGCAACATCGCCAAGCCAGACAAGATAATCGCGGTGGCGAGGATCGGGAAGACGTCGGTAATGGCCAATGCAGAGAGAACCGAGTCAAACGAAAAGATAAGGTTCATCAGTACGATCAGCATGACAACTTGAGTGGCGGATTTGCCGGATTTGGCCTCAACATCTGTATCCAGATGTTCGATCGTCAACATGTGGCCGATTTCTTTTACGGCTGTGTACATGATGAAAATGCCGCCAAAAACAAAGACACAGGTGGCGAAATTGATGCCGCCTTCGATGAAGCCGCCGGGTTCGAATATCACGAAGGGCTCCGCCATCGCGTCGATCAATTGGATCATGGTGAACAGCAAAACGATACGCAGAGCCACGGCAATCACGATGCCCCATTTGCGTACAGATGCTTGCTGTGCGACGGGCGCGCGTTGGCTTTCGATCGAGATGTAAAGCAAATTGTCGAATCCCAGCACAGCTTGCAAGAAGCACAGCATGATGAGGTTGCCCAGATTTTCGGGTGTAAGTAATTCGGCCATGTGAAATCCCTGAAACGGCTGTTTTGCCGGGAGTTTAGCGGAAGTCTAGGGTAGATTGAACACCGGATTCATGGGGAATATTCAGCAAGACTTTTCAAGCCGGAGCGGGCTGTCGCCCGCATTTGATTTTATCTGCGCGGGCGCGCGCGCCGCTTGGGGCTTTGCCCCAAACCCCAGGATATTTCTGGCAAAAAGAAAATATAGGGTGTTTCAACGGCGCTTGCGCGCGCGATTGACGGTTTTTGGTTTGGGTTTCAATGCGGCTTCGGGTGGCACATCAAGGCCAACTTGGTCGCGCATAACACGGCTGCGGATTTCTTCGACCGCGCCGGCTTTGAGCTGACCCAGCTGGAAAGGGCCATAAGAGATGCGGATCAGGCGGTTCACTTTAAGGCCGATGTCCTCCATCGCGCGCCGGATTTCGCGGTTTTTGCCTTCGCGCAGGGCGACGGTCACCCAAGCGTTTGCGCCTTGTTGGCGATCCAACGTGATTTGCATCGGCTGGAATTTTTCGCCGTCAATTGTGAGGCCTTTGCGCAAAGGGGTAAAGCTGTCTTCGGTGGGGCGGCCATGAATGCGCACTTTGTAACGGCGCAGCCAGCCGGTGCTGGGCAATTCCAATTTGCGTTTGATGCCGCCGTCGTTTGTAAGCAGCAACAGGCCTTCGGAATTGATGTCGAGACGTCCCACAGTCATGACGCGGGGGAGGTCTTCGGGCAGTTCATCGTAGATTGTCGTGCGCCCTTGTTCGTCCCGGTTTGTGGTCACGAGACCGCTGGGTTTGTGATAAAGCCAAAGGCGCGCTTTTTCGGGTTCCCCGATTGCTTTGTCGTCTACGGTGATGCGGTCTTTGTCGGTCACGTTCAGTGCGGCACGGTCGATCACTTTGCCATTCACGGCAACGCGGCCTGCTGCGATCATGCGTTCCGCTTCCCTGCGTGAGGCAATGCCTGCGCGGGAGAGTACTTTGGCGATCCGGTCGCCGGGAGGGGTTTTGTCGCTCATGACGTGCGCTTAGCGTGAAAGCGCGTCTTGCGGAAGGGGCGGAATCTGGGCCATGACGTTGGGCATGGTGTTTACGTCCCATATGGAGGCGGCTTTGGCCGAAGCGCGGGCCGCTGCGGCGCGCGGCGAAGTGCCTGTGGGTGCGGTCATAGTGGCACCCAGTGGAGAGATCGTTTCGACAGCGGGCAACCGCACGCGGGAATTGTCTGACCCGTCCGCACATGCCGAGCTTTTGGCGATCCGTGCAGCCTGTGTTGCGATTGGATCGGAACGCTTGGTGGGACATGATCTTTATGTAACGCTGGAACCTTGTGCTATGTGTGCGGGTGCCATCGCCGCGGCGCGTATCGCGCGGGTGTATTACGGTGCCTCTGATCCCAAATCAGGCGGGGTTGCCCACGGAGCGCGGGTGTTTTCACACCGCCAGTCCCATCACAGCCCCGAGATTTACGATGGAATTTGCGACGCAGAGGCAGAAGCCTTGCTCAGGACCTTTTTTGCATCACGCCGCTAAGTCCACAGCATCAGTCCTTATATTGGGCAAAACTCTTTTTGTTACGGCTTGAGATATGCCCCCCCGCCGTGACAGGCGCATACAGGCTGTCCGATTTAGAAACCCCCAAATCCACAGGGTCGATGACCGTATCTGTATGCGGATCAAAGAAAACAGGAATGGAATAGCGCGCAGAGCCCGAGCGGTTGACGACGCGGTGCACTGTCGAGGCAAAGCGATTGTTGCTCCACCGGGCCAAAAGATCCCCGATATTGCACACTAATGTTCCCTCAATGGGGGGCGCTTCGATCCAGTTTCCCGATGCGCTGCGCACTTGCAAGCCGCCGCTATTGTCTTGCAGCAGCAAGGTCAGAACCCCGAAATCGGTATGCGGGGCCACGCCAAAACGCTCTTCCACGTCGTCCATATCCGTTGAGGGCGGATAGTAGACCAATTGCCCGCGTGCCAAAGGCGTTTCATAGCATTGCGCGAAGAAATCGCTGGGCTGTTCCAGGCTGACTGCAACCGCCGACATCACCTGACGGGCCACCTGACAAACCGCATCGTAATAGGGGCGCAGTTCAGCCTCAAGACGTGGAAAGGTCTTTGTGGGCCATTGGTTTACAGCCACCAAAGGTTTGCCTGCCAAAATATCCGGATCACCTGGGGCGGTATGGGTGCCCCAAAAGAACACTTCTTTCAGGTCATGAGTTTTCGCCCCGGGCAAATGGGACATGCCTTGCGCCATCCAGCCGCGCTGATGGGTATCCACAGCAACAGTTTTTTTATCGGCGTCAGGCAGGGCGAAGAAGGCTTTCGACACCGCAAACGCTTGTTCCATAAGGCGCGGGTCAATTCCGTGACCCGAAATGTAAAAAAAACCATGTTGTGTTGCTGCGGCAAAAAGGGCGGCGGCCACACCGTCAAGATCGTTCCCCGAAATTGCGCCAGAGACGTCAATCACGGGGATCTGTTCTGCGGTATCTGCGTGGGCGAAATCGGATGTCATCGCAGCTATACCTTGATCGCAACCAGAACCTCAGGCTCGATCACGGACACATTCGGCAGGCTGTCTTTCAGGACTTCTGCATTTTGTTCCAGCAATGGGAAGGTGCGGTAATGGCAGGGGATCACGGTTTTGAAGTTGAAATACCGTTTGGCAGCATAGGCCGCGCCCTTCATATCCATGGTGAAATGCCCGCCTGCAGATAAAATGCCCACATCTGGTTTGTAGAAATCACCGATCCAATCCATGTCTGCCATGATGCCAGTATCGCCCGACACATAGACTGTTTTGCCTTCGGACTGGATCACAAACCCCACTTCAGAGCCCCCTGTGCGCAATCCATCGTCCATTTGAAAAGTCGAGGAATGGGATGCAGGCACCATGCTGACGGCAACGTCCCCCAGATCCACAGAACCGCCTTTGTTAAAACCGATAGTGTCGATGCCTTCTTTTTCGGCCCAATAACCCATCAGATCATATTGGCCGACCACGGGGACGTTCAACTGACGCGCCAAACCCAAAACATCTGCGACATGGTCAAAATGCGTGTGGGTTAGCAGAATATGCGTGGCCCCTGTAATCGCCTCTGCGTGTTGATCTGCGCTCAGCATGGGGTTTCCGGTGAGCCATGGATCAATCAACAGAACCTGTCCTGCGGTTTCGATGCGAAAAGACCCATGTCCCAGCCAGATGATATTCATGTGCATTCCCTTTTCTGCTATGATTGTGCATCGGCAAGGCCCACCAAAGGCACAACCAAATGCCAGTGTTTTGTTCGCGACAAAGCACCTGATCACGTGAGCAAAGAGGACCATAGGCATGGATTGGACGCAACCCATCGACGCTTATTGCGAACGGTTGGATCCCAGTTTCTGGTCCGAACCTTGGAATGCTATGACCAATCTGGCGTTTCTGTTGGTCGCAATCTTGATGTGGAGACGCAGCGTTGGTGACGCCGCCGCGCGCGGCCTGTGCGTGATCCTGTTTGCAATTGGGATTGGATCTTTCCTGTTTCACACGGTGGCCACGGCTTGGGCCTCTCTGGCGGATGTGGTGCCGATTGCCGGATTTATCCTCACCTATCTCTATTTGGCGAACCGCGATATCGTTGGCCTGGCGGTGTGGCAGGCAGGTTTAGCTACGGTGTTGTTCTTGCCTTATGCGTTTGTTGTCGTCTTTGTGGCGAACCAACTTCCGTTTTTTGGAATTTCCAATTTCTATTGGTCGGTGCCTTTGCTTTTGGTGATTTACAGCGTCTTTCTGAAAGACAAGCACCCCAAAACGGCCCGTGGCATGATCATCGGTGCGGTGATCCTGGTTTTGTCCATTACTTTGCGGTCTTTGGACGAATTGTTGTGTGTCCATGTGCCAGTTGGAACTCATCTCTGGTGGCACATACTGAATGCAGTCATGCTGGGCTGGATGATCGAAGTTTATCGTAGGCATAAAGCGCATGGCTGATGAAGACATTGCGTCTGTGTCTGGTAACTGTAGAAAATCCATACTGCAGGTTGTTATTAAGTCTTCCGTTTAAAGCCTAGCATTCGGTCACAATCCAAATCATACAATTAAGCGGAACTAAATGCGCTGCCTGAAGAGCGTTGATCAACCAATTGCGCATATATTTTTGCCCAAAAAGTAAATTTTTGGCGGTCACCCACAAGCCAAGCCAGTTGTTTTTTGCAGCTGCGTAGATGAACGCAAACGTCCGTATAAAATTCAGGTAAACCGGCTAAGGGTTGGCCTTTGAACACACCATTCATTCACCACCCATTGGACAAAAGTCAAATATGGTTCCGCTAATACCATTGTTATGAAATGACCCTTTTGGGCACTTTTGTGATTGCCGATTTGAATGCCGAAAGTGTCGCGATACCGAAGGGGCAAAATTGGACAGCATTTTTGGCGTTAGAAGCACTGGCTACCTTACTCAGATGGAAATGCCAAGTTGGCCGGGCGTCCAAGAAAGTTCCTTAAAAACCAGCCTCAGCACCAATCTGTCCAAGTTGAGTGACCTCTGGTTCGATCCATGACACAAGGCCTAGGGTAACTTAACGGCTGTGCATCTTTTATTGAATTCCTGCGATGATGGCTTGAATGATGAACCAGTTCCGGGAACTACTATGTGGACTGCACGCGATGCGTGCCCGTGTCTTTGGGGGAAGAAACGTGACTGACCAAGCTGCCACACGAAACATCAAAGGCGCCCTGCGCACGGTGCGTATCGTTTCTGGGCTGATCTTGCTGGCGTTTGTCAGCACGCATCTTTTGAATGCCAGTTTTGGTTTGATCTCAATTGATGCGATGGATGCCACGCGTCCCTTTTTGACGGGTGTGTGGGATATCCCGCCGCTTGGTGCGATCCTGAGCCTGTCGTTGCTTGTGCATTTCCTATTGGGTCTTTGGTCGATTTACGAACGTCCAACCTTTAAAACCAATGCTCAGGATATAGTGCAACTGGTGACTGCATTATGCGTCGTTCCACTGATGGCCACGCATGTGATTGGTATCATGATGGTGAACCAAGCTGGCATTGATATTGATTACGCGATGACCATCCGCATCATGTGGATCGAAAACCCCAGCATTGGCTTGTTGCAAATCATTGTGGTGACGGTTGTCTGGTTACACGGTTGCGCTGGGCTTTTGATATGGCTGCGCTCGCAGGAATGGGCGCGCAATGTTGTCTTGTGGATCTATCCGATTGCGATTGCGATCCCGGTTCTGTCTTTGCTGGGCTTTTCCGAAGCGGGACGCGAGGTGTTAGAAGCCGCAGCCAATCCGGCAGCTGTTGACGTGGTGGAGCCTGCAGACACCGGGGCGGCAGACACCGCTGCCCCGCAGCCGGTACTCGATTTCGCGTTCATTAAGGCGTTGACCAATTGGGTTATCTGGGGGTCTTTGGCGTTCGGGATTTTCACCTTGGTGGCACGCGCCATGCGCCTGCAACTCGGCAAGCAAGGACAGTTCGAAGTGACGCGCGACGACCAAATGGTCGATCCTGTGCGGGCAGGGCTAAGCCTTCTTGACGCATTTCAGGAACGTCATCACCCCCATGCCAGCCTTTGCCAGGGACGGGGGCGGTGTGGCACCTGCGCAGTCGAAGTCTTGTCGAGCGAGTTTCCCTTGTCCGACGCGGGCCCGTTGGAGCGGCGCACATTGATTGCCAAAGGCCTTCCGGAAACTGCGCGCTTGGCGTGCCAACTAAAGCCGGCTGGCGGAAAGATCGCTGTGCGCGCGTTGTACCCCGCGGATTATACGTTCCATCATTTGGATGATGACAAGGATACCCCAGATCAAGCAACATCAGTCGAGGCGACGTCATGAGGAAATTCGTCGCCTATGTCCTGCTGATTGTTGCGCTGTTCTTTGGCAGCTTGGCCAACGCGCAAGCACAAGACGTTCAGCCCTCGGCCAATGATCTGCAAGAACTCAGCCGATTGCTGTCAGATGACCGTTTGCAGACTTGGTTACAAAACCAGATCAACGAAACGGACAGGGTCAGTGACACCGCGACACTGACCTTTCGCGAACAAGTCTCGCAATTTTCGACCGCGCTGGGCGTGCGCGTTTCAAATTTGGGCGACGCATGGGCACATAGAGGTGCCGCGCCAAACGTCATTGCCTCTCATTGGCAAGAGCAGTTGTCGCCTGCGGTTCAAGTGCGCAGCCTCAGCTTTGTTTTGATCTTTCTGTTTGTGGGGCTGGGCCTGGAATGGTTGATCCGGCAATATACCAATCCCATTCGGCGGCGTCTTGAGATTGCGCGATATGAGTCAGGCCGCGAGCGATTTTATGCGGCACTGGCCCGCGCTGGGTTGGCGTTTCTGGGATTACTGGCCTTCACGCTCGGGTCAGTTGGTGCCTATTCGGCGTTTTCATGGCCACCGTTGCTGAATTCAGTGATCCTGAATGCGTTGATTGTCATCGTTGTGACGCGGGCGACGGGCAGCATATTGTTGCTGTTCTTGGCACCATGGGCGGAACAATTGCGTTTGGTTCCCGTGTCCACGCCTGTTGCGTTGACTGTCTGGCGGACAATGGTTGCGGTTCTGGCTTTTGCATTGGCAAGTTCAGCAGCCGTCGAGGTGATCGAACAACTTACTGAACAAGGGGACCAGCAATCACCCGAGGCGTTGGCAATTTCTGTTCTGTCCGCGTTTGTCATTCTGGCGGTGGTCCTCACAGGGTTGGTGATGGTGTTCCGTACCGTTCAGCGTCACGAAGCGTCGTTGGGAAAACGGACCTTGCGTGCTTGGCGGGCCTATTTCCTGTCGATTGCGATTGCCCTGTTCCTTCTTTGGGTAATCGATCTTGAAGCTTTGGTTTGGACGGTTGCCTTGCTGGGCATGCTGTTTCCGACGCTGGCTTTGGTCACATCTTGGGTCACGTCGGCCTTTGAACGCGCTGCGATCGAATTTCAGGCCAAACGTCTTAAAGAACGGCAACGCCAAGCGCGGATCGCGCAAGCCGCGCAGGTTGAGGGCGACGCAGTGCCAGCCGATGAAGAGGATGACGACGAAGACGATGACGTCATTGATCCCTACCAAAGCTACCGACCACTTGTTGTGCGACTGGCGCGATTTGCGGTGATCATTTTTGTGGGCCTCAGTCTGGCTGCTGTTTGGAAGGTTGGAATTTTGGACCGCAGCGACACGCCAACGGTTTCGCAACGCATTTTCGAAGTTTTCTTGGACAGTGCCTTTGCCTTGTTGATCGCCGATCTGATCTGGACTTGGGGCAAATCTGTGATCGACAGACGGCTTGCGAACTATAAACCGCCCGTCGACAATCGGGCGCCGGGGCCAGAGGCCCGCATGGCGACCTTGTTGCCGCTGTTGCGCGTGGTGCTACAGGCGACGTTACTTAGTATTGTTGTGATGACGATCCTGACTGCGGCCGGTGTGAATATTGCGCCAATCATTGCGGGTGCCGGTGTTATCGGCATCGCGATTGGCTTTGGTGCGCAATCGTTGGTCAAAGACGTGGTGTCAGGGATCTTTTTCCTGATCGACGATGCGTTCCGCGTCGGGGAGTATGTGGAAATCGACAATCTGCGTGGCACAGTTGAAAAGATCTCGATCCGCTCGTTGCAGTTGCGCCACCACCGCGGGGCTGTGCACACTTTGCCGTTTGGGGAGTTGAAGTCGCTTACCAATCATTCGCGTGATTGGGTGATCATGAAGCTGGAATTCCGCGTTCCGTTTGAAACCGATCTGAAGCTGGTGAAAAAGCTGGTCAAACAAGTCGGTGCACAATTGGCTGCGCACCCGGAATATGGCGACAGCATTTTACAAACGCTCAAATCGCAGGGTGTACGCCGAATGGAAGAGTTTAACATGGTTGTCGGCGTCAAGTTCATGACCCGCCCGGGAGAACAATGGCTTGTGCGCCGCGATGCCTATCAATTCGTGCGCGACATCTTCGAGGCGAACGGTATCCGCATGGCAGAACGCAACGTAAAGGTCGAAATCGCAAGCGACGAAGAACTGTCCGATGATGCCAAGAAAGCCGTGTCTGCCGCTGCACAGCAAGCCATCGAAGCACCCAAAGCGCCGGGCGTTGTTCCTGATGAACCGTAAGGCGCGCCAAGTATCTTGGGTCGCGGGTTGATTAATGGCTAACTGACGCCCCGGAAATCTGGACAGCCAGGCTGTGTCGCGTTAGCGCATCCCGATCCAAAACACGTGGTGACCATGACACAAACGACCTTTCCAAGTGGAAATCCTTTGCATCGCCGCGCGGATGCGTGGGTGCATGTCATCGGGCTGATCCTTATCGTCATCGCAGGCGGGATCATCGTTTTTCTATCTGCTCGTACATTGGACTGGCCGCTGCTCAGCGCCGTTGTGGTCTATGTTCTTGCTGCGTTGGCATCCAATCTGGCGTCTTGCGCTTATCACTTTTCGCCTTGGCATGACCGACGGATCCTCTTGCGCCGGATTGACCACGCAGCGATTTACCCCAGCATTTCAGGAACCTTCACACCGTTCTTTGTCCAAGCGGGCACGCCATGGACGTTGACACTTTTGTGTGTGTGCTGGGTTTTGACGGCCTTGGCCATTTGGAACAAAGTCACGAATGAAACTGTAAAATCAAAGTGGTCCACAGCGTCCTATCTTGCGCTTGGTGCCATTGGTCTGAGTGCTTTGCCTCATCTTGGAAATGTGCCTTTGGCCACGGTGTGGTGCATCATCGGCGGGGCAGTGTCTTATGTCGCGGGCACACTGTTTTATGTGCGCAAAACACTGCCTTATCGCTATGCGATCTGGCATGCGTGGGTCAATTTAGGCGGTATTCTGATGTTTGCTGGAATTTGGATGGCCTTGTTCCAAAGTGGATCATGACCCGTGTAACGTTCCCCACAGATCATAGTCACTGGCTTCATCAACTGTGACTTGCACAATTTCGCCAGGGATGAGATTTTCGTGTCCCGCGTCGATGAAAAGGTTGCCGTCAATTTCTGGGGCGTCTGCCATAGTCCGGCACGTCGCGGCGTCGTCTTCCACAAGATCTACAATCACGTCCATGGTCTTGCCCACTTTCGCCTCTAGTTTCGCGGCGGAAATGGCTTGGGCCTTTTGCATGAAACGGTCCCATCGGTCTTGCTTGACTGCTTCGGGAACGTGATCTGCCAGCGCATTTGACCGTGCGCCTTCGACATCTTCGTATTGAAAGCAGCCGACGCGATCCAGTTGCGCTTCGTCTAGCCAATCAAGCAAGGTTTGGAATTCGTCTTCGGTTTCGCCGGGGTATCCAACGATAAAGGTCGAGCGCAGCGTGATGTCAGGGCATATCCCGCGCCATTCCGCGATCCGATCCAAGGTGCGTTCCGCTGCCGCTGGGCGTGCCATACGGCGTAGCGTGTCTGGGTGCGCATGTTGGAAGGGAATGTCAAGGTATGGCAATATCAGACCGTCCGCCATCAATGGTACCATCTCGGCCACGTGGGGGTAGGGATAGACATAATGCAACCGCACCCACGCGCCTAAACTCCCCAAATCATGTGCCAAGGCGGTGATGGGCTGTTTGAAAGTCTTTGCCGCTGCCTGCCGATCAGCCAAGGCCCAATCCGTCCCATAGGCAGAGGTGTCTTGACTGATAACCAGCAGCTCTTTCACACCAGCATCCACCAGTTTCTCGGCCTCTCGCAAAACCGCATGAGCAGGTCGTGACGCAAGTTTGCCGCGCATGTCCGGAATAATGCAGAACTTGCAGGCGTGATTGCATCCTTCCGAAATCTTGAGATAGCTGTAATGGCGTGGGGTCAAAGTAACCCCCGACGCGGGCAGCAGATCGACAAATGGGTCCGGGCTGGGCGGCACAGCTTTGTGCACAGCATCCAAAACCTGTTCATATTGATGCGGCCCGGTCACCGCGAGAACTTTGGGGTGCGCGCCGGTGATATATTCCGGATTTGCCCCAAGACATCCCGTAACAATCACCCGGCCATTTTCGCTCAATGCCTCGCCTATCGCATCAAGGCTTTCGGCTTTGGCGCTGTCCAAAAAGCCACAGGTGTTCACAATCACGGCATCCGCGCCCGTGTAATCTGGCGAAATGGCATACCCTTCCGCGCGAAGCCGCGTCAGGATGCGTTCGCTGTCCACCAGCGCCTTGGGACACCCAAGAGAGACCATGCCCAACGAGGGTTGGCCATCACGCGTCGGGGCGCTGAGGCGGGCTTTGGGGGCGATATCTGGGCGGAGGTTCGGCGGGTTCTGGCTCATGGCTTTGGCCTATAGCGTTTTGGGGGCAAGGGGGAAAGGTGATCATTGAACGCATGCGTGTGACCGCCTAGGCTGATCGCAGAACTCCGCATTCATAAGCGGGATAGATTGAGCATTCTGCGCGCTGTCGAGACAGGAGAATTCGTTATGTTACGTTGGTTAATCCGACTGATTTGGACGCTCACGGTGTTTGTGGTGTTGGCTGTGGGCGCTTTATTCCTGATGCCCGTAGACCGGATTGCAAAGATTGCAGCGGATCAGATCCAAGCTGCCACGGGGCGCGAAGTGACAATCTCGGGCGACGTGTCCCTGTCCATTTGGCCGATCGCCGGGGCATCGCTGGGCTCTGTGACACTTGCCAATGCAGATTGGTCCCAACAAGGCCCCATGCTGGAAGCGCGGGATGTTCGCGTAGGCATCGACACCTCAGCGCTGCTTAAGGGGGCTATCCGGATCAAACATATCTCGGCTGAATCGCCAGTGGTGCGTTTGGAAACCCGTGCTGATGGACGTGCCAGTTGGGATTTTGGCGACACCGCAACGTCGTCTTCTCAAGACAGTGCAAGCGCGGGTTTGCCAGAAGGATTTTCGCTCGATCGTTTCGCAGTCACAAATGCAACATTTGTCTACTCCGCTGAAGGCGCGGCGCCGATCTCGTATTCGGGGACGGATTTAAGCCTGACACTCCCAGATCAAAACGGCCCCCTAGAGTTTGACGCAGTGGTGCGACCCGCAGAAACACCCATTGATATGTCAGGCCGCATCTCCGCAATAACCAGTTTTCTGTCAGGAGAGGTGCAACCGATTGTCTTTACGGCCAATGCAGGCGACAGCCACGTGTCTCTTGACGGGCGTGCAGATCTGTCTGGCAATGTGGCAGGACGGCTGTCCGTCAAAACCGATGACACCGATGCAATGATGCGCGCGTTTGGCCTTGATGGTCCGGGTTTGCCAGCGGGTTTGGGGCAGGCCCTGACGTTGGGTACTGACGTGACATTCACCAATGGGGATCGGGTGTCTTTGCGCAAAGTGTCTGCGGATCTTGGTGCGGGCAATGCGGTAACCGGAGATGTGGATATTGCCTTGACTGATGTGCCGCAAGTTACTGCGTCTCTGAGTGCTGCAGCGTTTGATATGTCAATGCTGACGGCACAGGACAGTCGTCCCGAAAATGCCGGATCCGGATGGTCTAGGGATCCAATTGATGCATCCGGTCTTGGTGCGTTTAATGGTGAAATTGCAGTGAGTGTGGGCAGCCTTGACCTTGGCATCATGAAACTCGGGCAAACACGTGCAGTGATCCGCAACGAGCGATCGCGCATGGTTGTTGAATTGCGTGACGTGCAAGCCTACGGCGGGACAATTGCAGGTGAATTCGTGATGAACAACCGCAGTGGCCTAAGCGTTGGGGGCAATTTGACGACAGCAGGTTTGCAGGTGCAAGGATTGCTGCGCGATTTTGCCGAGGTTACGAAAATCAGCGGGTTGGCTTCAACCAACGTGCAATTCCTCGGCGTGGGCGAGTCTCTTGACGCCATCATGCGGTCTCTCAAAGGACAGGGATCGGCAAAATTGGCCAAAGGCCACATCGAAGGCTTTAACTTGGATCAGTTGATGCGAACGGGCAAGCTGCAAGGCGGTACAACCGTGTTTAATGAACTGAACGCAAGTTATGTGATTGAACAGGGTAACTTGGTGAACACCGATCTGTTTGCGACCCTGCAAGATTTCGAAGCGTCCGGAGAAGGTCGGATCGGGTTGGGTGCACAAGACTTGGATTATCTGTTTACGCCAAAAGCCTTACGGCTGAACAAAGCCAAAGGTGGCCTGGCTATCCCTGTGCGCATCGAAGGCCCATGGGCTGACCCCAGCATTAAACCGGATTTGAAAGCGGCACTGGATCTGGACTTAGACGCTGAAAAGGAGCGTTTGGAAAAGAAGCTCAAAGAAGAAGCGGCCCAGAAAGAGCGGGAGCTTAAGGACAAGCTGCAACGGGAAGAGCAAGCTGCGAAAGACAAGATCACGCGTGAAAAGCAAGACATAGAAGCCCGGCTCAAAGCGCAGGAGGCCGAGGCCAAACGCAAACTAGAAGCTGAAGCGCAGAAGCGATTGAACCTGCAAACGCAGCAGGGGCAATCGGCCGAAGACGCTCTCAAGCAGAAACTCGAAAAAGAAGCAGGAAACGCTCTACGCAAATTGTTTGATTAAGCCCGGCGAAACGACGCTCTTGACCCTTTGGGCCAATTCGCCCCGCCCGCCGTCCCAAAGGCTTTTGACTTTCTTTTGGTCTAAAATACCTCAGAGGGAGTTTGAGGGAGACAGCGTCTCCCTCATATTAAATCGCGCGCGGCGTAGCCGCACCGTTAGATCGTTTGATCGTAATCACCCACGGCAGGTTCTGTGCGGATCACGGCATCAATATCTGCAAATATTGCCCGCATCTCTTCGTCAGATTCAGGACTTTCACACACGACAACCAAGTTGGGAGTATTTGATGACGCACGGACAAGTCCCCACGCGCCATTATCCAGAATAACGCGGGCCCCGTTTACGGTAACGACCTCTTTGATCGCGCGACCTGCCACTGTTTGATCGTCTGCTTTTCGGGCAACTAACTTTTCCACAATCCGTGCAAGGACATCATATTTTTCGGTGTCACCGCAAAACGGCGACATCGTCGGCGTCGAATAGGTTTTGGGCAGCGCCTTGCGCAAGTCTGACATGGATTTGTCCGGGTTGCGGTCCATCAGTTTGCAGATCTCGACAGCGACACGCATGCCACAATCATAACCCCGACCAATCGGTTCAGCCAAAAAGTAGTGACCGGATTTTTCAAAGCCAGCCAGAGCGCCAAGTTCCTTTACCCGGCGTTTCATGTGCGAATGACCCGTTTTCCAGTAATCCGCCTTAATCCCATGAGCTTGCAGTTCTGGATCTGACGCAAAAAGGCCGGTCGATTTCACATCTGCCACAAAGGTGGAACCGGGATACAGTTTCGCCAAGTCGCGCGCCATGATGACACCCACTTTGTCCGCGAAAATTTCCTCTCCCTCATCGTCGACCACACCACAGCGATCACCGTCGCCATCAAAGCCAAGCGCCATATCCGCGCCGGATGCCTTTACGGAATCCGACATGTCATGCAGCATTTCCATGGCTTCTGGGTTCGGGTTATAGTTGGGGAATGTATAGTCCAGCGTGCTGTGGCTTTCGACGACTTCGACACCCATACGACGGAACAATTCTGGCGCGAAGGCCGCCGCTGTCCCATTGCCTGTCGCGCAGACGATCTTCAGCGGACGCGAAAGTTTGAAATCGCCGACTAGATCATCCAAGTAGGCTTCTTTAACACCGTGCACGAACTCATATTTGCCGCCATCACGTGTAACACTTTCGCCATTCAACACGATGTCGCGCAGTTCCCCCATCTCGTCCGGGCCATGTGTCAACGGACGCTCAAAACCCATTTTGACCCCGGTCCATCCATTGGGGTTATGCGACGCTGTAACCATTGCAACAGCCGGAACGTCCAAGTGAAACTGTGAAAAATACGCCATTGGGGACAATGCGGGGCCAATATCTTTGACATGGATCCCTGCTTGCATAAGTCCCAAAATCAAGGCGTTTTTGATCGCCAGAGAGTAATCGCGATAATCGTTGCCAACGGCAATCACGGGCGCGATCCCGCGCTTGTGGATCTGCGTACCCAAGCCGAGCCCCAAAGCTGTCATGCCCGGCAAATTGATCTCTTCCGGGTATTTCCAGCGTGCGTCATATTCACGAAAGCCCGTTGGCTTGATCATGGCATCACGAAGGAATTCCCACGTGTTGGGAGTACATTCGGGTAATGGTTTGGTCATCTTAATGCTCGTCTTCAAGGGTGATTGGGTGGGCCTTTGCAATGCTGTCCAGCTGCATCAGTGTAGCCACCAGTTTAGGCATATCCTGTAAATAAATCATGTTTGGCCCATCGCAGGGCGCATTGTCAGGATCTTGGTGTGTTTCCATAAACACGGCAGCCGTTCCAATCGCCACCGCAGCGCGGGCCATCACTGGTGCGAATTCTCTCTGTCCGCCAGAAGAGCCACCGCGCCCGCCTGGTTGCTGAACGGAATGTGTCGCATCCATCACCACAGGGTATCCCGTTTGTGCCATTTGCGGCAGAGAGCGCATGTCCGCGACGAGTGTATTGTATCCAAAACTGGTACCGCGTTCGGTCAAGAGAATGCGCTTGTTCCCGGTGCTTTCAATTTTCGACACCACATTGGGCATTTCCCAAGGCGCCAGGAATTGGCCCTTTTTGACGTTGATGACAGCGCCAGAGTTTCCCGCGGCCAAAAGCATATCAGTTTGGCGGCACAAAAACGCAGGAATTTGTAAAACGTCCACCGCGTCCGCAGCAGGGGCGCATTGGGCTTCGTTATGCACGTCGGTCAAAACGGGCACATCCAGCGCGCTGCGCACGTCTGACAGCACCTTTAGACCGGCATCGATGCCCAAACCCCGTTTTCCGTCCAACGAGGTTCGGTTGGCTTTGTCAAAGCTTGACTTAAAAATGTACTGCGCACCCACGGCCGCACAGGCCTCTTTCATTTTGCCCGCAATCATCTGGGCATGATCTGCCGATTCAAGCTGGCAAGGGCCCGCAATGATGGTCAGGGGCTGGTCGTTGCCAACGGTAAGGTCGGCGATCTTTACGTGTTGCATCAGGAGGATACCTGTTCCCTAAGAATGGACGCTGTCAGCGATACCATCAGGTAAATGCCTGCTAACACCAAGAAAGCCAAGATCGTGTTTTCAAAAGCGCGCGGATATGCGGCCTCTTCTGGCGCCACAGGGCGCACAGCAACGGTCAAATAGCGCACTTGGCGATTGGCTTCCGTGCGGGCTTGTTCCATCTGCTGCAGCGCGGATTGCAGCATCAGGTCGCGCGTTGCAAGGTCGGCTTGCGCCATTTGGATGTTGATCGATAGGCGCGCCAGAGAATTTTCTCCCTGACTGACATCGGTCATGCGCTGTTCTAGCGCGTCCCGGCGTTTTCCCAGAATATTCAAGCTGGAACGCACACCATCCACTTTGGCCTGATTGGGCCGAGCATTGGCAAGAAGCGTATCTAATTCGATCTCTTTTTCTGTGATCAAGCTGCCGATTTGCGTGATTTGACCGCGCAAGGCAATAATAACGGCTTCAGGATCCAGCGTGGACCCTTCAATTTGCAGTTCAACCAAACTGGCTTGTGCCGCCCGACGGTCCTCTTCTGCCTTGTCCAAGCCGTTGATTGCATCGCGCATTTGATCTTCGCGTTTTTGCGAAGACAATTGGTTCACGCGCTCTTCCGCATAGGAAATCAGGGCTTCGGAAAACGCTTGGCTGACTTTTGGGTCGGCCGCTGCAACTTCCATTTTTATGACCCCTTCGGTAGGATCAAAACCGATTTTCACGTTCTTTTTATAGATCTTATAAGCGGATTCGATGGAAGCACCCGCCTCAAGACGCTGAATGGGGTCAATCCAGTCTTGTTCGAAGTGGGTTTTGAACCCGGCATCGTTTTGAAGCCGCAGCATGGCATCCTTGGACCCAAGATAGGATTGGACTGCGATGGCGTCCTGCGACGTTGCAAACTGTGTGGGGAGCAATCCGCCAAGCCCGCTTCCGCCGCCACCTTCATTTTGAAGGATCAGAAATTCGCTGTTGGTTGCATACATCGGCGTTGCGATGACGTGGAAATACCATCCGGCCAAAAAGGTCGGGAGCATCACAAAGAACGCAAGCCGCGTCAGCAGCAAGCCAAGCTTTTTGCGCCGACGACGGGCAATATCGCGCTGGATTTCGCCAATTTCACGTTCGCGCCGTTGTGCCGGGCTCATCGTGTCTTTGGATGGTAACCTCGGAGACGGCACTGTCTGAGGCAGGGTGTTGGGCGCAGGTTTTGCAGCCCCTGCTTCGGCAATTTGATCCGGAACGACGAGTTCCAACATGTTGGATCTTTGAAAAGGATCGATCCCTTTGCCGCGCAAAAGGCTTACGGCTTCAAAATCCGATGTCGGCGCCAGCCCATGTTTCTGGGCAACACGGCGTGCCATGCGCAATTGACGCCCTGTTAAACCTTCTCGACGGATTGCTTCGATGTCGGTTTCCGCAGACACCACGGCCGGGGAGTCCACAGAGCCAGACACAGGCGCGCCTTGGGACGGCGTTCCTACTGGCGAACGGCGCTGTTGGGGCGGTGCAGCGGTAGCCGCCTGACCTGTTTGCGCCGGACGGTTTGACTGTTCTGCACTTTGCTCGCCCCGGTCTTGAGAGACGCGCGGCGTGCTGCGTTTAATGCGAAATTTTCTAGCCTTGGGTTTCGTAGTCATATAACTGCTTCGCCTCTTCCAAGGTGTCGAACATATAGAGCTGTCCGTTTAACAGAACGCCCGCTTCACGGGCAAACTTTTCCAATGTGTCCGGCTGATGGGACACGATAACTATGGTGGTTGTACTCAGCCGTTCCTGCAGAATTTCGCCGGCTTTGCGGTTAAATTCCACATCGGTTGTTCCGGGCATGCCTTCGTCGATCAGATACATGTCGAAGTCCAAGGCCAACAGCAACGAAAACGAAAACCGCGATCGCATTCCTGCGGAATATGTCCCAAGTGGCTGCTCGAAATATTCGCCCAAATCACACAGCCAGCGGCAAAAACCTTCGACATAGTCTGGATCCAGCCCATAGAGACGGGCGATGTAGCGCGAGTTTTCCAAAGCCGAGACCTTGTTGACGACGCCGCCCATAAAGCCCAACGGGAAAGAAATGTTGCATGAGCGATGTATTTCGCCTTCGTCTGGTTTTTCCAGCCCGGCCATCATATTGATCAATGTTGATTTTCCCGTGCCGTTTGGCGCAAGAATGCCCATCGACCTGCCCAATTCCACGCGAAATGACACACGGTCAAGGATCACCTTGCGCTGCGTGCCAGTCCAAAAGGACTTGGAGACATCGACAAATTCCAACATATTCTGCTCCGTCCCCGCATAGGGACACTGGTTCCCCAGCTTAAGCGGGGTTTATTACTCAATTATACGCCGACTTGGGCAATAATATGTCGTATTTAGCGACAGATCTCCAGAAATTGCACGGATTGTTTACGAAAAGGTTTTCTCCAGCAGCGGTTTGCCGCTGGAGTGATCCATTTATCGGGATTTCTACAGGTGAACCTTCTTCACCCGGAACAATACACCGGCAATCAACGAGATAATTGCGGCGGCGAATGAGAACAAAGCCCCCATTTTTGCAGCATCCTGGACTGGGCCTGCATCAAAGGCCACGGATGCCACGAACAGAGACACCGTAAAGCCAATCGCAGCCACAAATCCGATAACGATCAAGTCCACAATACGCATGCCTTCCGGTATTCCCAAACGCAGTGGCACCGCTGCAAACCAGCCGAACGCCAGGATTCCAATTGGTTTACCGATGATCAGGCCAGCAAGTACCAACCACGTGGCATCCCCAATTGACGAGAATTCGACACCGGCATTCAAAAGGCCAAAGAAGAACAGAATGATCTCTACAGGGGATTTCAACGCGTGTTCGATTTTGTTCAAAAGGTCCGTCAGATGCGTTTCCGCTTCCGAGAATATCCCAAAGGCACGATCAGCATGTGGGATCGTTGGGACGATCGGCAGCAGACCCAAGGCTGGGTGCAAACCGGACATCATAAACCCGTACCAAGACGCACAAGCGGCCAGAAGATAGGGCCAGAAATTCAGTGTCTTACGAACCCACGTGGATTTAGGGCGTGCCTGATTGCCTTTGTCCATGCGCCTGGGCAGCCAGTTGAACAGGACATAGACACCGACGGCTGAGAACAACGACAGCAGCAACCATACAGGGGCAAGATCGCCAGAAGGATAAAAGACGGCCAGAATGATAAGGCCAACAGCATCATCTGCGATGGCCAGCAACAGCAGGAAGCGAACCGCAGGGTGTCCTGCGCCAAAAACAAGGCGTCCGACAAGGTAAGAAAACGCAATATCGGTGGCCGTTGGAATGGCCCAGCCATTGGCCACTGCGCTGTAAGTGTCGGATCCCAGCATCGCGGCAAGACCCAGATACACAGCAATGGGGCCAAACATCCCGCCTGCCGTTGCAAACAAAGGGGTTGCCGCTTTTTTGCCGCGCAGAGATCCGTTTTTCAGGATAACCGCTTCCCAGACCTCTTTCGCAGCAATGGCAAAGAACAAGGCCATCAAGACGTCGTTCACGAGGTAGTGCAAAGTTAAGGTGCGGTGACCGTGGTGATAGTGGCCAATAGGCGCGTGGTCCCAAATCACAAATTCAACAAAATTATGGTATTGCTCAGGGTTTGTGTTGGCCCAGAAAAGCGCCGTGACTGCGCCGATAATCAGCAACAGAGAGTAGTTCGTAAGAAAATTCCAGACGCGATACATAAAGGCCCCCCACAGTTCGTGCGTCGTTGATACGGCATGATTTCGCATGGTTCAACGGGGGGCGCATAAACAAGCGATATATATCAAGCAACGGCTTGCCAGACGAGCCCAGCAATCACTGCGCCGACAATTGCGAAACTGAGATAGGCCGCAAATACACGGGGTTTGACCAAAGCCCAAACGGCGATTGCGGCAGGGATGCAGCTGACACCGCCAGCGATCACAAAGCTCATTGCCGCACCTTGTGTCATGCCTTGCGCCAAAAGCGCATCAACAAGCGGCACAGCAGCGTATCCGTTTAGATAAGCAGGTGCGCCAACAAGTGCGCCCAACAGAATGGGCCCGATGCCATTTCCACCCAAGAACGACGCGATCAGCTCTGCCGGGACATAATGCAGCATGACCGCTTCGATGACATAAGCCAGCGTCAACCATTTGAACAAAAACAAGGCATTATCCAGCGTAGTTTCTGTGAATACAGCGCGACGATCAGGCTGGTTCCAAAACCGCCAGACGGGCTTTCCCATGAACGGATCTTGCACGCCACAGCAGCTTCCGATTTGGGGTTTTTCGCGCAATGGGTCCGTAAAAACGGGCGTCTTTGCCAACATCATAGTGCCGAATCCGCCAAACAAACCCAAAGAAACTGCAGCGATGGTTTTTGCGATGGCAAATTCATACCCCAAAGTTCCTGCGGTAATCGCGAACATTGCGGGGTCCATCAAAGGAGAGGCCAACCAAAACGCCATAACAGCTGATAGTGGAGCGCCGACCGCAAGCAAGGCGGCGATGAACGGGATCACTTCGCAAGAACAAAAGGGCGAAAGCCCCCCAAGTAACGCCGCCATCATCACCATGCGAACAGGGTTTCCTTCGAATGCGCGGGCCAACAAGGATTCTGCGCCAGAGGCTTTTAAATATGCAACGGCCAAAACCGCAAACGCGATGAAACCAGCCGTGTGCCCCAAGGCGTTGGCTGTGAATTGAACCGCAGGCCAGAAGTATGGTGCGTCAAAGATCGCAATGGACGCAAGGATCACTGCCGATGCGATCCAAGGCTTAGCGGGCAGTGCAAATTTGCGGGCTGGGTCTTGCGTGGCGTCAGTCATGGTTGTGATCTCCCGACGGGCTGTCAGCGCAACATTCGCGCAGCAAAAATTGAGAAAGGTTGGTCACTTGGTCATAGGCAACAGCGGCGCAAATGATGCTACGCCCTTGTTTTTCTTGTTTGACAAGGCCAGCTTGCGCAAGAATCTTCATGTGGTGTGTTAGGGTGGATCCTGTCACGCCTGACCGTTCTCCTAACATGCCAATGGGAAGTCCTTCAGCACCTGCGCGTACAAGACAGCGCAGAACCGCGAGGCGTTGTTCAGAGCCCAGAGCGGCAAAGGTTGAGGCGGCTTGCGCTAACGAGAGATTATCATCTGAATACATTTTCATATTTCTAGAATTATAGAAATGTTTGATGGGTGCAAGCATTATTTCGATATCTATCGAAATATC
>CALHST010000403.1 GCA_938038825.1 uncultured Paracoccaceae bacterium
GGCTTTTCCTTATCCACGTTAAAACGCCATGCCCGCAAACTGGCCGACGCCGGGGTGATTGCGTTCTGCGACAGCCCAAATGGGAAACGTTGGGGCAGGCGGGATGACAGCGGGGTTATTGTCGAGGCATACGGCTTTGACTTGTCACCACTTGCCGTGCGGGTCGACGCATTCGAGGAGCTTGCGAAACGAATTGCCGAAGAACGGTCTCAACGCGAACAGACCCGCGCACAGATCACAATTTGCAGACGATCCATCCGGGCCCATATCGAAGCTGCCAAAGCTTCGGGTATCACGTCGGACTGGACGGACATCGCAGATCAATTTGAAACCCTGTTGACGCAGCTGCCCGGTCCGAAAGCACACATGAAAACCCTCTCGGAAGTTCTAAAAAAATTCCGGGCGATCCAAGCCATGTGCGACGGGCTTCTTAGCGACAAACATGATGAACGCCATGATAATGTGGCCTCCATGGGGGTCAAAAATGACCCTCACATACACTCTACAAATGAACTCTCTTCAAAAAGTAATGCATCACAAGCTGCAAATTATCCCAAAACAAAGCAATCCATTTGCGAACCCCGCACAATATTAGCCGCATGTCCTGAATTTAAAACTTGGGCCGAGACGCTAGGAGAAACCACGGCGTCATGGGCTTCTCTTATAAAGGCAACCGAACGCTTAAGGCCCATGATCGGCATATCAGAGAAGGTATGGGCAATCGCCGCCAACAGCATGGACCCCACGCACATGGCAACGGCCTTTGCACTTGTCTTTGAGAAAACCCAAAGTGGAGACATCACATCACCCAATGGATATTTGCGAGGGATGGCAGCAAAGGCGCGGGCAGGGACCTTGCATCTCAACCGCAGTGTGTTTGGTCGTCTTCAGATGCAAGCGGCGTGATATCCCGTAAATTTGGCGGATCACAACTTAGGATGCAGCATCGGCAATCTTATCGAAAAAGTCGCGGAAAATCTCGTCGCGTTGAACGTCATGTGCTTCGCGCATCAGGTGACGGGAGTTGTCCTTTTCCCAATAGAGATCGTCATTGAGACGAGGAGAAGGGGTCACAAAAGTCGGCACCCAATCCGGGTTGATAAGCCACGCGATATTGATGATGTCCCAGATGACCCAAGTCCTTCGACCCGCATCTGTGATTGCAAACATCTCGTGCAAAGGATTGTTGGTATAAAGATGGTACAAGTAATCGCCAATCGCACCTTGGCCCTTAACAAACGCCGCCATTTCAGGTTCCGAGATCTTGAGTTGCGCACCCACATGATACCCCGGCAGGTAGATATGCGGAACGCCACTGTCAAAGATCAGGCGCGAAGCATGTGGATCCTGAACAAGGTTCAAAGATGGTCGATTGCAATGTGGTGCCGTGGATGGATAGGCAGATGTCCAAATGACCACGATTTTGTCGAGAATCTCTGGCGCTTTCAACAAAGCGCTTGCGATGTTCGTGACGCACCCCATCGCAGCAATGTACAGGGGCGTGTCCCCGGATTTCGCCAGTTCGATGATCGTTTCAACGGCGTCAGACTCAACAATTTCGCTTGGGCCGGACATATAGCGATCCGCACCACGGAAAACCTGACCTTCAAATGGCATTCCAAGTTTTGCATAGATATTTTTGATTTCTGCGAAGCTAAGCTCCATGCCCTCAGCGGGGCCAACAAAAGTCAGATCTGCTGCACGGCGTCCTTGCGCATGCAACCGATCAAGCCATCCCTGAAACCCTCCAACAAGGTGCTCTTGATGCTTAGAACCAGACTCTAACGCGCGTTCTGCGGCCAACAATTCAGGCTGGTGATGCGCAAATGAAAAGGGCTCGGCTGTCACAGCTTCAACTGTCATATGCTCTGGCGACAAAAGGGCCCAGGCAAGCGCGAATTGGTCGTCTATTTCGTTGGCTGTGTCGGTGTCAATCAGGAGTCTAACAGGGCCGTTTTTTGGCAGGGCCAGCCGTTGCTCCATGAGGGCAGAGGGCAAGGATGCAAATGTCATGTCGTGGCCTTTCTAGCCTGCAGATTACGCGGTTGTCCAAACCCCTATTTCGGGCGCCTTAACCCGCGCAACACCTGCAAACGTTGGCGTGTGTTTTCTGGCAACACAGTTGCACTGCGGGCGGCAAATTTCCCTGTGTAGGGACCCGCGAACAGAACCCGCGAATTGGCGAACTTGTCAAGTTGCAAGGTCCGTTCAAAACTATGCCCAAGCCCTGAAACACGGTAACCGGGCGCGCGATTGATAGGGTCTAAATAGCCCTCAATGGACAAAGCCTGCAGCGGACCTGCGGCCCCAAAGAAGCGTCCCACAATCGTTTGACGGGCCGAAAATTCGGAAGCCTGCGGATCAAATGTGCCTAGGGCCGTCGCGAAACTGCCTGTTGGGGCCTGCGCAACGCCGCCACCGCGCACACGTATCCCGCCAATGAAGGTGGCTCCGCGTGTGCGGATCACGTCCCCGGATATCAGATCCTGCTTGGATCTTGCTGGCGATAATTGACTGGCAATTACAGTTTGGCCGCGCCACAGGCCGGATACGGCCATGCGATCTCCCACAGATACCCGCCGATTTGCCTTTGTTAGACGCACAGTCACGCCATTGACGCGCAGGGTTTGGCCCGCGTCCCTTACAGAACTGACAAGACCAACAATGGGGTACGTAACATGCACGCGATGTGCCACAAGGCCATCTGCTGTGTTGCGGGCTTCGACTGTCAAGCTGTTGCCTAGGGACAGGTTTGACTTGGCAAGTTTCCCAAACCCGTCGCTATAGTCGGTGTTGTCATCTGTCTGAACGTAAAGGCCGTTGATATAAAGACTGCCAAATTCATTCAGCAAACCGACAATGCCTGTGCCCCCGATACCACCTTCGACATCGCGGCTTTGCGCCAGAAGCTGGGGCACGTATCCGCCCATGCCCAAAACGGAAGCTGCTGCTCCGGCACCAAGGATCATGCGCCGTGTGAGTTTCGATGCAGTCATAGTTCGTCTTGTCCTTTAGTGACGCCGCTTTCATCTTCTCGATAAAAGAAAATACCAAATCTGAACCGGTTAGAGCCTTGATCGGCGTCAACGTCTTGTTGTTGTAAGGCGCGTGCATGTTTGTTGACGCTTAGCAAGGCTTCTGTGCCCAAACGTCGGGCGTCCTGTTCGATGGCAGTCACGGACTCGTCAGACAGGGCGTTGTAAAAAACCGCGCGTTCAAAATGGGGGGGCGTGTCGTGCAGCAGGTTTTCGACCGCAGCGTTTAAATGGTCACCAACATTATGTGCAAAGAAATGAACGCGGTGATCCTGATCGGCGGGGCCTACAAAGGCTTCCACGTTTAGGTGGACGACGTCGCCGTCCACAAATACCGCGTTTTGGCGCATCAGCTCATCCAGAATTGTCCTGGGACGGACATCTTGACTGATGGATTGCACCAACGTTTCAAAACTGACGCCATCACCACCAGAGCGTTGTAAGGGCAGGGGGGTGCCCGTGGCATCGGTGGTGTCTTCGTTGCCCAACCAACGCCCCACAACGGTACTAAGGATAGATACTTTGCGACGGATGGTTTGCGCACTATCGTCTTGGTTCGCGCGCATGTCTTTTACGTCGCGACGATGCACCCCTGTCATGACGCTGACTCGGCTGCCTGTTGCATCTGGGCCCAATGTTTCGCACGCCACATCCACATAGGCCTGTTTCACGATCCGGTAAAAGGCGGGCGCTGTGACCCCATTTGCAATCATCGCACGAACCAGGGGGCGCAAAATGCCCCGGATCGCCTTGTCAAAAAGCCCAGTGTTTTTAGGTGGGGCGGCATTGCTCATATGGTTGAAGGTAACGGATGTGTAAAAAAATTCCACAAAATTCAAATAAGAGTGATCCAGTCATAAAGTCGCATCGTAATTATGTGTGTAAAATGCACACAAAAGTAGACGAGGAACAGACAATGACATTCTTATCATCCATCAAGGCAGCAGTCGTCGTAGGAACTTTGGCCATCGCTGGCTGCACAGACGTTTCCCTGAAACAAGACCCTGACATCGTTGATGTCGCCCAGTCTGCTGGGTCCTTTAATACATTAGTGGCGGCAGTTGGCGCCGCTGGCTTGGTTGATACGCTGAAAAGTGAAGGCCCGTTCACAGTCTTTGCACCCACGGACGAAGCTTTCGCAGCGCTTCCGGCAGGGACTGTCGAAACCTTGCTGAAGCCTGAAAACAAGGATCAACTGACCGCGATCCTGACGTATCATGTGTTGCCCGGAAAAGTGATGGCAGCAGACATCATCGGCAACCGGCTGAGCGTAGCGACGGTGAATGGCAAGAATGTGCACGTGAATGGGCGCGGCAGCGCGGTCCATGTGAACAAAGCAACAGTCATTAATGCGGATATTCCGGCATCAAACGGTGTGATCCACGTGATTGACAAAGTGCTGTTGCCGTAAACCACGGGATGAACTGAAATTCCATTGTGACACCTTCATAGGTGAAGCGCTTGTCGCATCGTTTGATTTCATTTCAGACGGTGCGATCAAGCGCTAAACTCAATCCTAGTATCCACAACGGCCCACACGGCGCTGCCGGATCGTGCCAAAGGGCACTAAACTGCAGGTTAGAGACCACTCGACCCATCGCAGGTCGGGGTTGCCATATTGTGCACAATTCCAGATTGAAATTCTGCGTGCCGCTTTTATACTCCTGCTAAATTGCAATTCTTGTGGGTCGAACACGCATGCCATTAACCGACCAGCAAAAGGCGTTTATTCGCGCATATCTGGGTACAAAGCTGCCGCAATACGGGGATGCGCATCCCGTGGCGGATGTT
>CALHST010000404.1 GCA_938038825.1 uncultured Paracoccaceae bacterium
GTTCTGAACGCCACCGAAGGCGCGGGCTTCATTGGCATCGCGGTTGCGCTTATGGGGCGCTCACATCCCTTTGGCGTATTTTTGGCCGCCATCCTCTTTGGGTTTCTCTATCAAGGCGGCGCAGAGCTGGCTCTTTGGACATCCATCCCCCGCGAACTCATCGTCGTGATCCAAGCCCTTGTGATCCTCTTTACCGGTGCGCTCGACAATATGGTGCGCATGCCGCTGGAAAAACTCTTCCTCGCCACCCGCCGGAAGGGAGCATAATCCATGGATTTCCTGACCCTTATCCAAATCCTTGACAGCACCGTGCGCTTGGCCACACCGCTGCTCCTCGCTTGCCTGGCAGGCCTCTTCTCAGAACGTGCCGGCATCTTTGACATCGGGCTCGAAGGCAAAATGCTCATGGCCGCTTTCTTTTCAGCCGCCGTGGCAGCAGCCAGCGGCAATGTCTGGCTGGGCCTCCTCGCTGGCATCGCTTCGTCTATGGTGCTCTCCGGCCTGCACGGGCTGGCCTCAATCACGTTCCGTGGCAATCAGCTGATTTCCGGCGTGGCCATCAACTTCCTTGCCGCAGGCATGACCGTCCTGATTGCACAAGACTGGTTCCAACAAGGCGGACGCACCCCGTCCTTGATTGGCGCAGGCCGCTTCGAACCCGTCACCCTGCCCTTCGCAGGCGCCATTACCGACACACCGTTCATAGGGCCGATCTACGCCGAGCTCATCTCCGGCCACTCTATCCTCGTCTACATCGCCTTCCTTGCGGTACCCGCCACATGGTGGATCCTCTATCGCACCCGCTTCGGCCTGCGCCTGCGCGCCGTGGGCGAAAACCCAGCGGCTGTGGACACCGCTGGCGTCTCCGTTGTTGGCCTCAGATACGCCGCTGTGGCCATCTGCGGTATCTTGTGTGGTCTTGCGGGTGCCTACCTTGCAACTGCCTTGCAAGCCGGCTTTGTCAAAGACATGTCCGCTGGGCGCGGCTTTATCGCCCTGGCCGCTCTCATCTTTGCAAAATGGCGCCCCTGGTATGCCCTTTGGGCCTGCCTGCTCTTTGGTCTCTTCAGTGCTATGGAAACGCGCCCCGATGTCATCGAAAACCTGATTGGCATGAAAGTCCAAGGCCAACTTCTCAGCGCCCTGCCCTATATTATGACCGTCATCATCCTCGCAGGTTTCGTCGGCAAAGCCATTCCACCCCGCGCAGGCGGCGAACCCTACGTGAAAGAGCGCTGATCCCCATTTTCATTGTTCCCACAATACTCTGGGGTTTGGGGCGACGCCCCAAGGCACGCGCGGCCCAAGCGCAATAAAATCCTGTGCGCGCATCGCGCGCTCCGGTCCGAATGAAGCTACAAGCGCCTGCGTGCGGCACATAGACCATGCGGCGGTACAAAAAAGACAGCCAAAATACCGACAGTTTACAAACAAGATACAGCATGGAGGTTTTCACAAGTTTCAATGCGCATCACCGTGTCGGTTACGTGGGTCATTCACCCAATATCATCTGTTGTGCCCACACTGCATTAAGTCCAGAAAAACCCATCCATAAGTCCAGTACGCTGCAGAGCAGCAACAATGTTGATTTGTGAAGAAAAGAGGCGCAAAGGGTGCCTCATGCATATCTATCTTCCCATTGCCGAAGTGTCTGTGAACGCCTTCTTACTGCTCGGGTTGGGAGGCCTTGTCGGCGTCCTGTCCGGAATGTTCGGCGTGGGCGGCGGATTTTTGATGACCCCCTTGCTGTTTTTTATTGGCATCCCGCCCGCAGTTGCCGTTGCAACAGAAGCCAACCAGATTGTTGCGTCGTCTTTTTCCGGTGTTCTTGCGCATTTCAAACGCAAAACCGTTGATCTCAAGATGGGCACAGTCCTGTTGATCGGGGGCCTTGTCGGTGCCGCTTTGGGGGTCGTTGTGTTCAACCACCTCAAGGCTTTGGGACAAGTCGATCTGCTGGTAAAGCTGTGTTACGTGCTGTTTTTGGGGATCATCGGCTCTTTGATGTTCATTGAAAGCCTCAACGCGATCCGCAAGTCAAACAGCGGCACCGCAGTTCCCAAGAAACGCAAACACGGACTTGTTCACAAGCTGCCCTTCAAGATGCGCTTCCGAGTGTCGGGTCTTTATATTTCGGTCATTCCTCCACTCATTGTTGGGCTTCTGGTTGGGATCTTGGCTGCCATCATGGGCGTTGGCGGCGGGTTCATCATGGTGCCTGCGATGATTTATATCCTTGGAATGCCGACAAAAGTTGTTGTGGGCACATCTCTGTTTCAAATCATATTTGTCACTGCATTCACCACAATGCTTCACGCCACAACCAACTATACGGTTGACGTCGTACTGGCTGTTCTCTTGCTTGTCGGCGGTGTGATTGGCGCGCAAATCGGAACGCGGATAGGCGTGAAGATGAAAGCCGAACAACTGCGTATTTTGCTTGCCCTAATGGTATTGGCCGTATGCGGGAAGCTGGCATTTGACTTGCTGGTAATGCCGTCCGAGCTGTATTCGCTTGGCGTAGGGGGACATTGATATGATCCGCATTCTCCTTGCCTTCATCTTTCTGACCGCCCCCCTACATGCGGAAGAAGTTGTTCTTGGGCTGTCCAAAGATCGTGTGGATATCACCACAAGCTTTAATGGTTCCGAGATCCTTTTATTCGGCGCCATCAAGCGCGAAGAAGCCATTCCCGATGGGCCACCGATCGGGGTCATCGTCACAATTTCGGGCCCATTGCAACCCGTCACTGTACGCCGCAAATCGAACCGTTTTGGCATTTGGGTCAATACAGCCGCAATCGAGGTCGACTCCGCACCTGCGTTTTATGCCGTTGCAAGTAGTGCGCCGCTGAATGAAACACTCAACGATGTGGAGGACTTGCGTCACCATATCTCTATACCGCGGGCTATTCGTTCTGTCGGTGCCCCGGACACAATCACCGATGCCGAAAGTTTCACCGAAGCTTTGATCCGGATCCGCACCGCGAGCGGCCAATACCAGCTTTTGGAAAACCAAGTGGCCGTGGATTCACAAACCCTGTTTCGCACCTCGGTCCAATTGCCTTCGGCTTTGGTTGAAGGGGACTATACCACACGGATTTTTCTAACCCGCGACGGCAAAGTAATATCGCAACTTGAAACGTCGATCGACGTGGACAAAGTTGGATTGGAACGGTGGCTGTTTGATTTGTCCCGAGAAAATGCCGTGCTGTATGGCCTGATGTCATTGGCCATCGCAATTTTTGCCGGTTGGAGCGCGTCTGCGGTATTTTCTTTGATCCGCCAGTGATATGGTGCGTGAGCTGAAGCTCACCCTACAGGTCAATCAAAACGCGTGCTTAATCTAGCTGGACCAAAAAACAGGACATGTCCCGCCGCGCGATGTTTTCTTGCACCTGAAACAGCGGCTCATAGCAGACCTTCTTCATCCAAGGAGGTCGGATCCAACGTCAGTGGTGCACGCGGCACGCTGCGTAAATCATCAACGCTCAGCGGCCCGGACGGTTTGGATAAGCGTGCCCGAACGATCCAATGCAGCCTTTCGGACGCGCGCGTGATCGCAACATAGGCCAACCGTTTCCAAAGAGGTTGCCCTGCCTCGACCCGGCCCATGCGTGCCGCTGCATAGAGATCAGGCGCAAAGACCTGCACTGTGTCCCATTGCGAACCCTGCGCCTTATGGATGGTCACAGCAGCACCGTGCAGAAACGTCGCCCCCATCCGTGCCGCAAAGGGAATAAACGGTTCTTCTTCGTCCGGCTTTTCGATTTTCACAATGGACGCAGCAGACACTTGGGGATCTTCTGCCCCCATCACGTGCAACCGCGAAAAGCCCGGTTTGCGCCCGTGCCCCAAAAAGATCACCTGTGCGCCCTTGATCAATCCGCGCGCCTCTAGATCAAGACGTTTCTTGCGGTGTTTGAGCGGCAGTTCGAGTCCATCACAAATCAGGGGTTCGCCTTCGATCAGCGCATCTTCGGGTGCGCCGTGCACGTTGCGAAACGCGTTGATCAGGCGGATCCGGGTCGCATTGCGCCAGACCAAAACGGGCGAGCGCGCCATCAGGTCCACTTCAACCCGTTGCCCCCAGACGACGCGGTCATCCTGGCGCGCCTTGTCTTCGACCATGCGTTCGAAATCCTGAAACTCAAGCTGTGGATCCGCCAAAGCATGAGCCAGATCCAAGATCGGGTTGTCGGCCTCTTGCCTATGAATACGGGCCAAATTCAGCGTGCGCGATTCCGGGAGTTTTTCGAACACCATAGTCCCAGATTGGTTCACCGGAGCCAGCTGTGCCGGGTCACCGAACATCAGCAGCGTTGGAAAAATCTCTTTCAAATCGTCGAATTGGCGATCATCCAGCATGGACGCCTCATCCACAAACCCGATGTCCAAGGGTTCTTCGCGCCGCTTCCAACCCGTAATGAAGTCCGACCCGCGCAATCCAGCCGCGGCCAAGGCACCGGGGATCGACTTATTGGTTTGGAAGAAGGCAAAGGCCCGGTCAAGCGCTTGATCGGTCAAGCCTTCGACGTCTGGCCGGTCCCCGTTGCCAGCCAGCCATTCTGCGATGCGTTCATATTCCGGGTCATACACCGGAGTGTACAAAATACGATGGATCGTGGTCGCAGGAACACCGCGCAGCCGCAAAACACTTGCAGCTTTGTTGGTGGGGGCAAGGATCGCCAATGACCGTTTGTCGCGTTTCTTGCGGCTTTCATAGTCGCCAGACACGATTTCGAGCCCTGCATCTGCCAACGCTTTGGTCAGCTCTGCCAAAAGCAGCGTTTTACCAGACCCCGCCTTTCCGGTCACAGCCATCACTTGGCCTGCTTTGCCATCTGCACGAGGCGTCGTGTGCCCGTCTTCTACAGCGACCCCAACAGTTTGCAGCATGGCAGCAATACTATCAAAGGCCGCGGCCTGATCTTCGGAAAATGTTACAGCAGGGGTCGTCATAAACGGACACTAGCGAGCCGCGCACAGAGGGACCAGATCAATCAGGCCAATCTGTTAAGCAATTGCTTTCAAAGCTGCGTTTGTGTTGTCAGCGGCGTGACCAAAAGCGGCGTCGAACCATGCGCGGGATTGTTGGGCCGTGATCCCACATTTGCGCATGACCTGCTCTTTGGCTTGGGGCGTAAAGTCCCAAAGCCCCACACTGATCTGATCGCGTCCCTCACCGACGGAACCAAGCACCTCGGGGCTGGCACCAGTCATGCGATAAATCCGAACCATACGCGCATCAAAAACCCCGACAAACTGTACGATACCCAAGCCTTGCATGATCTCGCCACCCGCCAGCATCAAAGCCGCCGCGACCTGGGCCAGGGCCCCTTGTTTCAAGCAAAACCGCGTGCATTCCCATATCAGTGGGCTGACCACGGCGCCGCCGCCCATCACATGCGCGAAATGGTCATTCACCATAACCTTACCCGTCGTTGGCAAAAACCGCATCGACCCGCCATGAGTGCCGTCCGGCATTTCCCAAATCACATAAAGTGGGTTTTCCGTGTCGTATTCATCTGTTTCAAACCCATTTTCGTCAACACTGACGTCCCACCCTAGACGGTTATGAAATTGGTCGGTCCGGTCGCGGAACATCGAGTCACGAAGTTTCGGGAAGTTCTTGAGTTGATCGGCGTAGAGATAGCGCAGCATGATGACCGTTCCTTCGTTAAAAATGAGGAGTGGTCACAAGAATAACCAGTAAAAGTTTAATGACTGTTATTTGGCCCGCGCGCGCCGTTAACGTTTGAAGGAGTCAGTGTTCAAACCACGATCAATCCACGCGCCATGGCTCGCGCAACAGCATGGGTCGTGTTTAATGCGCCCAATTTGAAGCGCGCACTTTCGATATAGACGCGCAACGTGTGTTCAGAAATCGAAAGCGTATCAGCCACTTGCGCCCGTGAGTAGCCCATCGCCAACAGCGTCATTGCGTCAATCTCGCGCGGGCTTAACGCTTGATTGGCATCCGGGGCACGGTCCGGTTCCAGCTCCAGCGCTTTTTCATTAAAGTAATGCGCAACAAGGATTAATGACCGCCGGTTTTTATCGGTAAATTCAGCCCAGTCTTCGTCAGAACACGTGTGGTTTGATGTGAACAAAGCGAATTGACCATTCGGTCCGCGAATCGGAACCGAGAACCCTTGATTACCAATTCCGTATTCCATGGCCTCTGCCAGGAATTGCCGGGCAGCCTTGCTTGACCAATCCAGACGTTTCCAGTCAACCGGGTGAAAGCGCTGGTAACATCCAATAATGACCGGATCTATGCGCAGGTATTGTTGTTCTTGGTATCGGTCCTGCCATTCTTGCGAATAGGTTCCACATCCAAATTGATCCCCGCCGGCATCAACCCAATGATAGGCCACGTGGTCAATCTTTAGGGCATCGCGCAGCTCTTCACTGGCGGTTTGAATACCTTCAAGTGCCTCAGCGGATTCGAGCCTTTCCAGTATTGTCTCCAAGAATGCGTCTTTCTCCATGAACTGGTCGGGCCTTTCTTTCCATGGACGTAAGTTCGATCGCAGCAGTGTCGGCCACTTCTGCGAGCTGGTCAGCAAGCTTCGGCAGCGCGTTCATCTGCGCATAGCTTTTCAGATCAGCCAGTACGTCCAAGATCCAATCATTTTTCATGTTGAGAGTCGCCTTTCAAAGGTTAATGAACCGTTAAGAACAGACTACCATAAGTTAATACCTTGGATAAATTCGCGGATTTCAACTCCCCCGAAATAGGGAGAGGTCCGTTTGTAACTGCTTCAAGCAAAACACAGCACAACCAAAAGGTGCAAAAAGCCCGCGAATACACGTGTGATTCGCGGGCCTTTCAAAGGAATCGTCTTGATAATCGAGGTTAGCTTTTGGCGTCCAACACGTCTTCCAGCGTGCGCAAACCCGTGGTGGGCGCCTGCACCAGAACTGACATATTTCCGGGTTTATGTTCGTTGCGCATCATTTTCATATGTGCCGCCGGCAGGTCCGCCCAGGTGAACACTTCGGACATACAGGGATCCAGACGCCGTTCAATCATCAGCTGGTTCGCCGCCATCGCTTGCTTCAGATGCGCGAAATGCGACCCCTGCAAACGCTTCTGGTGCATCCACATGTACCGCACATCAAAGGTAAGGTTATAGCCGGTGGTGCCCGCGCAAATTACGACCATACCGCCTTTTTTCACAACGAAGGTCGACACCGGGAATGTGCTTTCGCCCGGATGTTCGAACACCATGTCCACGTTCACACCTTTGCCGGTGATGTCCCAGATCGCTTTGCCGAACTTGCGGGCTTCTTTGAACCAATTGTTATACTCGGGCGTGTTCACCGTGGGCAATTGGCCCCAGCAATTGAAATCTTTGCGATTGATCACGCCTTTTGCGCCCAGATCCATCACAAACTGACGCTTGCTTTCGTCCGAGATTACGCCAATCGCATTCGCGCCGGCTGTGTTGATCAATTGGATCGCGTAAGAGCCCAAACCGCCGGACGCGCCCCAGACCAGAACGTTTTGCCCCGGTTTCAGGTCATGCGGTTCGTGGCCGAACAACATCCGATAAGCAGTCGCAAGGGTCAGCGTGTAACACGCGCTTTCTTCCCATGTCAGGTGTTTGGGGCGCGGCATTAGCTGCTGAGATTGCACGTTTGTGAACTGCGCAAAGGATCCATCAGGCGTCTCGTAGCCCCAGATGCGCTGGCTTGGCGAATACATCGGATCGCCGCCGTTACAATGTTCGTCGTCACCGTCGTCCTGGTTGCAGTGAATGACCACTTCGTCGCCCACTTTCCAGCGCGTAACCTTGTCACCCACGGCCCAAACGATGCCAGAGGCATCAGAACCCGCGATGTGGAAAGGTTGTCCGTGACCATCAAAAGGCGAGATTGGCTGGCCCAAAGACGCCCAAACTCCGTTGTAGTTCACACCAGCGGCCATCACCAAGACAAGCACTTCATGGCTGTCTAATGTTGGGACATCAACCACTTCGACTTGCATCGCGGTGTCAGGCTCGCCATGGCGTTCCTTACGAATGGCCCAAGCATACATTTGTTTAGGGACATACCCCATCGGAGGGATTTCACCCAATTCGTAAAGATCTTTTTCGGGCGCCTCGTAAGCCACCAAACCGTCCGTATCCAAAGCCATACAAGCCTCCACTCAACTCAAAGGTTCTGCAGCGCAGAATCGCGCCGTTCAGAGGAGAAATATGGCCCACCTTGAAATAAAGCAATAGATCAAATGGTCATTTGAGTAATTTTATGACCCAGCAGTTGCAGCATTTACTTCGCTTGCGCAGAAAAATCAGGGCTATTCCTCGTGATTGAGCAGGCATAGTACTGTAAGATATCTTTATCTTCGGTGACTATTTTGATGGAATTCCCTGATTTCGTGGTCAGTTTGCGCTGTTTCAATTGCGCAAGGGCCGCATCGACATAGTCTTCGACGCTCTCTTCAGGACGCAACAAGTAGCGATGCTCATGCTGCCCGATCTGCGTTATCGCGGCCGCCCGAAGATGTTCGATATCCATCATCCCGTCGGATTTTAGCAAAAGATCTGCCAACAGCGGTACAGCAAGATGCGGCATCGCCGTTTCGATATTGCGCATCAGATCTTCTGCCAGCCGGTCAATCCCGTCTGTCTCTTGATAATCCGATATTGATAGGGGCACACCAAACACCACTGCAGCAGAGCCAAACCGCAAAAATCGACCACGAATGCGTCGCCAAATATTGGTCAGAACGAAACCAGCGACCACACTGATTTTCGCACCAAATCGCCTGTCGCCCCTTTGGTGTGCAGCTGTCAGAACACGATCTTCCAGGACGCGATCATAGTTAATAGCCACAGGAACAAAGACCACGTTGCGATCCGTGTTTCGTGCGGCATCGACAACATAGCCAAGCAATCCCATCTTTGGGGGGGCCAGTTTTCCATCGAGACTCAGGCCGCCTTCAGGAAAGATTGCCTGTGTAACACCCGCCGTTGTGGCCATGTACACGTAGCGCGCCAGAACCTTGCGGTACAAAGCCCCGCGCGATCTGCGGCGGATAAAGTAAGCGCCCATGGATTTGATTAATCGGGACAGCGGCCAAATTCGCGCCCATTCGCCCACGGCATAAGACAACGCCGAGGATTGGGCCGCCAAATATGTGACCAACACATAGTCCATGTTGGAGCGGTGGTTCATTATGAAAACCACAGTTGCCTCTTTCGGTAAATCGGCGATGACTTTATCGTTGTTGGGCCCTGTGCGCACGACGTACAGGAAATTCGCTAGGAACCGTGCCACACGAATACCAAAGCCAAAATACGCAAAAGCCGAAAAACTGGGCACGATCTCGCGGGCATAGCGACGGGCCTTTTCAAAAGCCACGTCTTCGCGCACCTTTTCTTTGCGGGCATAGTCCACCACAGCCTCGGCCACTTGTGGGTCATAAGATAGACGTTGGATCATGTCGTGGCGCGCGGCGAGTTTAAAAGGTTCAATTGGGCGGGTCAGGCGTTGATTTAATCGATCAACGGCACGCTCGAGCCGGCGACGAAAAAACCAACGCACGGACGGAAACAGGAAGTGAGACGCAAATGTGACCGCCGCAAACGCGAGGATCAAAACAAATAGCCAAATTGGCAATTCTACAGTCGTAAACATACCGCTACCGTGTCAGGGATGCGCCTTAGGGTAAACCTAATCCTTTGCCCTTCTTTTGCGCGTCCTACTCTTGATCAAGGGCGGCAGCAAAAAAAACATGTCATGTTGGGTATCGGCATTTTTAATTCGACACGAAGAAGCAGACGTTGAGAGTTGAGATCAATGGATCGCATGGCACGCCTTGGTTGCCAACAATCGTGTCGTGAAAATCAAATTCTCCAAACTTCGCCGCACCGCAGCGAATTGACAGCAGCATTATCTTACCTATATCTAGCCATCAGCGAAACAAAATTACCCAATTGATTCAAGTGAGGTTCCGATGACGCAATCGCAGAAAGACCGCCCCTGGTTGATCCGTACCTATGCGGGGCATTCTACGGCCACGGCATCGAACGCGCTGTATCGTAAGAACCTTGAAAAGGGTCAAACCGGCCTTTCTGTGGCCTTCGATCTGCCTACACAAACTGGATATGACAGTGACCATGTCCTGGCGCGTGGGGAAGTCGGTAAAGTGGGCGTACCAGTCAGTCATCTGGGTGACATGCGGTCTTTGTTCAAAGATATTCCACTTGAGAAAATGAATACCTCGATGACAATCAATGCCACTGCGCCTTGGTTGCTGTCGCTATATATCGCTGTTGCTGAAGAACAGGGCGCGGATGTGTCCAAACTGCAAGGCACTGTGCAAAACGATCTGATCAAAGAATACCTGTCGCGCGGCACCTATATTTGCCCACCAAAACCGTCACTAAAAATGATCGCGGATGTGGCCGAGTATTGTTATACAAACGTGCCAAAATGGAACCCTATGAATGTGTGTTCCTATCACCTGCAAGAGGCTGGCGCGACGCCCGAGCAAGAGCTGGCATTTGCGTTGGCCACAGCACAGGCCGTTTTGGATGAGCTAAGACCACGGGTCCCCGCCGAAGACTTCCCAGCGATGGTGGGACGGATTTCATTCTTTGTGAATGCGGGAATCCGGTTCGTGACCGAGATGTGCAAAATGCGCGCCTTTGTGGATTTGTGGGATGAAATTTGTCTTGAGCGCTATGGGGTCGAGGATCCGAAATTCCGGCGCTTTCGATATGGCGTTCAGGTGAATTCCCTTGGTTTGACCGAACAACAGCCAGAAAATAACGTCTACCGCATCCTGATTGAAATGCTGGCCGTGACGCTGTCGAGAAAAGCACGGGCTCGGGCTGTGCAATTACCTGCTTGGAACGAAGCACTTGGCCTGCCCCGCCCCTGGGACCAACAATGGTCCATGCGGATGCAGCAAATCTTGGCATATGAAACGGATCTGCTGGAATTCGATGACCTTTTCGAAGGGAACCCCGCAGTTGA
The DNA here is from genome assembly GCA_938038825.1 of uncultured Paracoccaceae bacterium. Classification (GTDB taxonomy): domain Bacteria; phylum Pseudomonadota; class Alphaproteobacteria; order Rhodobacterales; family Rhodobacteraceae; genus Aliishimia. Next base: position 10,996 of record CALHST010000404.1, read on the forward strand.
CGCCAAAGTAGAACACCTGAAAGCCGGGGCCCGTCACGAATTGGCGACGCTTGATGGTATGGACGGAGCAATCGGTGCCATTGATTACATGAAATCCCGTCTTGTCGAAAGCAACTCGGACCGTTTGGGCCGTATTGAGGCCGGTGAGACTGTCGTTGTTGGTGTAAACAAATGGCAGCAAGGCGAACCCTCCCCCCTAATGACGGGTGATGGAGGCATCATGGTTGTGGACCCGGCGGTCGAACAAGAACAGATTACACGCCTGAATGAATGGCGCGCGGCGCGCGATGGTGCTGCGGTACAAGATGCGCTTGCGCAACTGCGCGCAGATGCATCCGACGGTAAAAACGTCATGCCCGCATCAATTCTGTGCGCCAAAGTGGGGGTCACTACAGGCGAATGGGCTGCGCAAATGCGCAATGCGCATGGTGAATACCGCGGTCCAACAGGTGTTTCGATGGGGCGCTCAAACAAAACAGAAGGCTTGGACGAAATTCGAGACGCTGTAGAGGCAGTCAGCACTAAATTGGGGCGACGTTTGAAATTCTTGGTTGGAAAACCCGGCCTTGACGGACACTCGAACGGAGCCGAACAAATTGCCGTGCGTGCCCGAGATTGTGGTATGGACATTTCGTATGATGGTATCCGTATGACCCCCGAAGAAATCATTGAAAGTGCCATTGAGGATCAGGCCCATGTGATCGGGCTTTCTATTCTGTCTGGCAGCCATTTGCCTTTGGTCGAAGATGTATTGTCACGTTTGCGGGCAGCTGATTTGGGCCACATTCCGGTAATCGTCGGCGGCATCATTCCTGATGAAGATGCAATTGCGCTTCGCGCTATGGGTGTGTCGCGTGTTTATACGCCCAAGGATTTCGAATTGAATACAATTATGACAGATATCGTCGAATTGGTAGATCCCCGTCAGGTTGCCGCCGAATAGGCGAAAGTCCACCTGCCACAAATTCAACCAACGCTATATATTGCATAATTCCTGAGTTCGACTATGAATTCAGGAATAAAAAGACAATTCGGGGAATGCGTCATATGACAACAAATCTTAAAGATATGTCAAAGAAACAGTTGGAAAAACTGCGGAAAGACATCGACAAAGCGCTCGCATCACTTTCCAATAAAGAAAAGCGCGAAGCTAAGAAAGCTGCCGAAAAAGCTGCTGCTAAGTTTGGGTTTTCCTTGTCTGAACTGACGGGCACAGCTGCAACCGCAAAAGTAAAAGCTGCGAAGCCTGCAAAGCGTGGTCCTAAGAAAGCAAGTCCACCGAAATATGCAAACCCGGATGACGCGTCTCAGACATGGACCGGAAAAGGCCGCCAACCTCAATGGTTTAAGGCCGCTGTTGAAGCCGGAACAGATATCGCAAGCATGGAAATCTAAGCGATGACCGTTCACATCGGTGCGAAACCTGGCGACATCGCAGAAACAGTTCTGTTGCCGGGCGATCCATATCGCGCGAAATGGGCTGCCGAAACATTTCTAACTGATGTTGTTTGCGTCAATGAAGTGCGCGGCATGCTGGGCTTTACGGGGACCTGGAAGGGAAACCGCGTTACAATTCATGGTAGCGGGATGGGAATGCCGTCCCTGTCCATTTACGCAAATGAGCTTATTCGCGATTACAACGCCAAAACGTTAATTCGAATTGGCTCGTGTGGGGGTATGCAACCCTATGTGAAAATACGCGATGTGATCATTGCTGAGACAGCAAGTTCCATTAATACGCCATCCAGTGCAATTTTTAAGGAATTCAATTTCGCGCCCTGCGCGAATTGGGAACTTTTATCTGCCGCTGTTGCTGCATCGAAAAAACGCGATGTTGGTGTTCACGTTGGGGGAATTTACTCCTCAGACGTGTTTTATTCAGAACGCACCGATTTGGACGAAGAAATGGTGCGCCACGGTATCTTGGGCGTCGAAATGGAAGCGGCCGAACTGTATATCCTCGCCGCGCGTTACGGGTGTCGCGCCTTGGCTGTGCTGACCGTATCAGATCACCTGCAAACGGGTGAAGCCTTGCCATCCGATCAGCGAGAGCGGTCTTTTGGCGATATGGTGGAAATTGCGTTGGAAGCCGCCTTTCCGGAATAAACTTGCCGCAGCTACAACCCGTGGCTGCGGTCATACCCATTGCGCTCTGCTTTTGACCACCCGGCGAGCGCTGCGTCTGGTGCCGCAAATGTTTCGACCAGCAATGGAAAGCACGCGGCAACATCAGACGAATGCGTCGAAGAACAATCACCGCCTGGACAAGCTGACAGATTTCCCAGCAGATCAATTTCCGCAAAAAACTCGATATAATCACCCGGACGGACCGGGCTGGCCTTCATAAAGTATTGGCCCGTGTCTCGCGTGAAGCCCGTGCACATAAACACGTTCATCACGTCATGCACCAAAAGCTCTGCCTCACTGCGTGGCACACCCATCCAATCCGCCAAAGAACGCGTTAAATTCGAATGGCAGCA
>CALHST010000405.1 GCA_938038825.1 uncultured Paracoccaceae bacterium
CATTGGCAGCAAGGCCAACGACCAAAGCGGCTGATGCAACGGCACCTTTCAGAACACCGCGACGTAATAATTGCAGCATAATAAACTCCCATGTTGATACGGAGTCTCCGCCCCGCGTGGGTCAACTATTGTTGGGGTCAGAGTTTGAGTCAAATACTCAATGTATACTGAATACAGACAGATGTTGAAAAATACGCGTTAATAGACCGGCTATAGATTTAGTCAGAAAATGGATTTTCCACGCGCGGCCAAAAGTTATTGTCCCGCTTAGTGTATGGTATCGCGGCATAATCCGGGGTTATCGCACCCGGTCCGTTGATATACAGCACCTCGGCGGCGATGGGGGCAAATCCGGCATAAAAATGTTGGGATGACTTCACCACAATTGCCTTCATTTGCGTCAGATCAAGCCCCAAATCGGTAAACCCGATGGGGTGAAATGCCTGAGTCCTCTTTTCGCTGACCACCAAATGGACTCCGTCCGCGTCTAGCCAGACACCTGTGCCCATTTCCATTTTGGTGGCGCCCATCCACTGAAACATGTTGTCGCGAAGGCCGCGCACGGTGACGCGCAAGTCAATGGGATCGCCCGAGGTCACATCCACTTTGCCACCCAAGCGGACCTGCATGGACCCACCGACCCCAACGTCCTGACACATGCGCACCAGAACCGGATCCCAGAATATGCCAATGGCAATGTCCTTTAGCCCCCGTTTCAGAACCTCGGCCAGAACAAAGGTGCTGTCTGCAGGCGCGCCGCCGCCGGCGTTGTCGGCGAAATCCGCCAGGACGATTGGCGTTTGGGGTGCGTTTTGCACCGCGTCCAGGGCTTCTGGAATCGTTGGCCAATCCGGCAACAGCTGATCGCGCAGGGACCACAGCTTTTGCCCAAACTGTCGCGCAACTTCAGCGGCCTTGTCTGTGTCCCCATCTGCGATGACCAACATCCGCGCGCCAACCTCTGCGACGTCACCCCATGGGAACCCGTGACCCAAGGACACGGACAGGATCCCGTCGCGGCCTTCTTGTGCGATCATCTCGTCTACAAACCCCCGCATCGGTGCCCGGGTGGTGTGAAACATCGTGACCATGCGGCAATCATAACGCTGCATGACGGGTTTGATCCGGCCCTCAGCGGTGTCTGCGACAAGCGTGAACAAATCACGCGCGCGATCCGGGCTGTCTGTATGTGGGTATTCTTTGTAACAGACAATCAGATCTGCGACGTCCATCATCGCGTCTGTGATGTGACAATGCGGATCAATTTCCAGCCCGATTGTCACGTCTGGCCCCACAATCGCACGGGCACGCGTCAGCAGATCCCCTTCGCAATCGTCATAGCCTTCGGCAATCATCGCACCATGCATCGACAGCAAAACTATGTCCGGCTGTGCGTCTGAAATGTCTTTCAGGATGTCATCGCGGTAGGTTTCATAGGCATCGCGGATCGTGGGCCCTGCGGGCTGTGCGGCGGCCATCAGGCTTTCGACCACGGACCAACCAAGGTCTTCGGCCATGCGGCGCCATTCGTGCAAGGGCGCTGAAAACAGGTTTGGTTCCAAAGATGTTGTCTGCCGGCTGACAAACAGGTCTTCAAAGGCCAAACGCCCCGTTGGAATAGGCGAAAAAGAGTTGGTTTCCGTGGCCAGACCCGCAATCAACACGTTCATATGCCGTTCCCCTTTGTCTTCTGTGCTGCCTGAATACGCCAATTATCAGGACTGTTTCAGAAAAAGCGCAAGATCCATGACGTTGGTCCCTGTTGGTCCTGTCACAAACAGATCCCCGGTGTTTTCCAGATAAGTCCCCGCATCCGCCCGCCGCAAGGCGTCCGCCGCGCCGGGCTTTTTGGTAAAACTTTCACCATCGGCAAAGGCCCCGGCCGCGCGGGTGGGGCCATCGGTGCCATCCGTTCCGGCCACCAGACCGCAGATATCGTGCCGCCCCTGAATGCAGCGGGATATCTCCAGCGCCAATGCTTGGTTGCGCCCGCCTTTGCCAGGATTTTGCGGCAGAACCACTGTGGGCTCCCCGCCAAACACATACAGCCCATCGGGACCGTCCTTAATAATATCGGCAAGAGACCGTGCGACCTCATCAACCGGCGCATACAAGGTTTCCGTGTTTTCAATCAGCGGCAGGCCAAGTTTTGCCGCGGTTTCGGCGACGGCCATGCGCGCCACATTGTTCGACGCGATGATCTGCATGTCGTAGTCCAAATTCTGATGTGGCAACCGCGCACCAATGCCCGAGGCGATCACATCTATATTGTCGCCTTCCACATCCGAAATCGCCAGAACCGTGACTTTCGCCCCCTTAAAGAACGACAGAAGCTGCCCGCCTTTGATGGCAGATACCTCTTTGCGCCGCCGATTGATTTCCGCAATGTCCGCGCCCTGCGCCAAGGCCGTTTCCGTCAGTGCCACCAGATCGGCGTAACGGACGCCCTGCCTCAGATGTTCCACCAGCGCGGATGCCCCGCCAGACACCAACATCAACAAGTGATCGTCAGGGCCACACTGATCAACGAAGTCCATCGCCCGCTGCCCGGCATGCATCGACGATTGGTCAGGCACCGGGTGACTGGCTTCCAGCGCCTCAACCGATCCGCTCCATTGCGCATCACCAATGTGATCCGTTTTGGTCACCAACAGGGTTGGTGTGTGCATTTGCCAATCCGTCGGCAAACCCTGGAACATGGACACCGCCGCCTTGCCAGCCGCGAAAATGCGCGTGGGTCGCGACGACGCGGATTTGGACACCCATGCGCGTATTGCTGCGTCACCTTTGACGGCGGACACCCCAGCGTTGAACAGCTGCGTTAATGTTTCTTTGGCGGTGTTCGGCATCGTATTCATGTCCCTGCATGCCTCGTCTTAGCAAAGGCACCTTTTGGAGTACATATCTGCCGCAATTTCAACCGCCGCGTGATTCGCTAAATTCGAACCCTGCCCGGTCAAAGTCGCACTTTGCGCAAAAGTTGGGCGTCAGCATATCAGCGCTGACATCACTCGGGTGCCGGCAAATACCCGCCTTAGAACAGTTTTTCTGGTTTTTTTGAGCAGTCAACCGCTTTTGCATGGGCGGATTTGCGCGTGAAATTGCCCGAATTCCGAGCATCGAATTTTTGACCTTCAAAGGCCAAATTTTCGCCACACACATTTCCCGAACTTCATCATCTGCCGTCACTTTCGCAACCAAATGCGGGGTGACTTTTTAACAAAACCACCTGGGAGTTAACCAATGAATACGACGATTAATGGTACAGAATTTGCAGACACAGTTGTCTTGGGGAGCGGTGCGCAAACTGTCTCGGCCGGGGACAGAAACGACCGGATTATTTCATATGCGGATGCCGGGGAACCAGACCCCGCACAAACAGACGGGGCAGAGGGGCGGTATTCGGATGCTGTCCCCGAAGGCAGTGCAAATGACGTCCTGACCGGTGGCAAGGGTGCCGACCGTTTTGAGTTTCACGCGCTGATCGACGCCACTGCTGAAGTTATTGCGCAGCACACCAATACTGCGGGTCACACGAATTGGGCCAAGGTCGCGGGGGAAAACGACAACGTGCATGACCACTGGGTCGAAGGCTTTGGTCTTGATACCATCACCGATTTTTCGAAATCCGAAGGCGATTGCATCGTCATCAAGGGGCATACCGCGACCATCGCGTCAATTACCTATGGTGAAGATGAGGGTGGAACCTATTCTTTGGTCACGGTCATCAGTCAGCAAGGCAACGGGGGCGCAGGCGGTGCCAATACAGCCACGGGCGCGCATGACGAAGACCCCCTTGGCCAGATCAAAATCTATGGCGACACCGTCACCGAACAGGATATTGAGGTTGTTAACACCAATGACGGCATTGACCGGTTAGAGGCCGTCGACGCCTTGGCTGCGATTGACGGTGGGATCACGCAAGCGGTGTATTCCAATACCGATGGCGACAATTATGACGGTTCGCTCTATCGGCAAAGCGACATTGTGCATGTGGGGGAAGGGCAGCAAACCGTTGATACCGGGGGCGGCAATGACCGCATCTTCAGCTATTCCGACGGGGGAGAGCCTGACCCCGCACAAACCGATGGGGCTGATGGGCGGGTGAACGCTGCACTTGCACAGGATGCCGGCAACGACGTTCTGAAAGGCGGCCAAGGCAAAGATACCTTTGCCTTTCGCCTTCTGCTGAATGCCAAAGACGAGATTTTGGAAAAGCACACCCGTGATGATGGTTCGGTGAACTGGCGCAGAGTGGCGGGTGAGAATGACAATGTGCATGACCACTGGGTCGACGGCATTGGTGACGATGTGATCCTCGACTTTTCCAAACAAGATGGCGACAAAATCGACATCCGCGGTCACACGGTCGAAATCGCCAGCATCACGCAAGGCTCGGATGACGGCGGGGATTATTCGCTGATCAGCCTGCGATCCCAACAGGGGGATGGGGGCGGAGCCCATGACGAGGATCCCCTTGGCACCATCAAAGTATACGGCGATACGGTCACGGAAAATGACATCACCCTGAAAGCCAATGTCTTTTACGGTGTTGATCAACTGGACGACATTGCCGCGATGGAAGACGCCGCGCCCGCCAGCACGCCAGAGCGTGAGATAACGCAACCGCAGTGGGGCCCGGACAATCCCGAAGACATCAACTTGACCTTTGAGGGCACCGATCGCAGTGATCTGATCAAAGCCGGGTCCGGCAGCCAGACCGTTATGGGTGGCGGTGGGCGGGATCGTTTGATCTCTTTCGGTGACGCAGGAGAGCCTGATCCAGCCCAGACTGACGGTGCAGATGGGCGTATCAATCCCGCCCTGGCCGCAGATGCGGGCAACGACACCTTCACTGGCGGGGCGCGGGGCGACAAATTTGAGTTCCACGCGCTTTTGAACGCCACAGCCGAGGTGATCGCCCAGCACACCAACAGTGAAGGCCATGTGAATTGGCGCAAAGTGGCCGGAGAAAATGACAATGTGCATGATCACTGGGTCGAAGGCTTCGGCGATGATGTCATCACGGATTACTCCAAGGCCGAAGGCGACCAGATTATCGTGCGGGGCCACACTGTTGAAATTGCAGATGTGACCTATGGCCAAGATGACACCGGGGCCTATTCCCTGATCCGGGTGATCAGCCAACAGGGCAATGGCGGGGCAGGTGGCGCAAACACCGCAACCGGGGCCCACGACGAAGATCCGTTGGGCACCATCAAAGTCTATGGGGATCGTGTCGAAAAAGCCGATATCACTGTTCAGGCTGCAGGTGTCTTTGACGGTGTGGACCGTTTGGCCAGTGTGGACGCATTGGCCGACTTTAATGGCGGTGTCCAGCAGATGGCATCTTCGATGGATGGCGATGTTATCGTGACCGCGCCCGATGCTATCAACACGCGGGATCAAGTCGAAATCGGGTCCGGCGCACAAACTGTGTCCACGGGTGCGGGCCGTGATTCCATCCGTGTTTATGCAGATGCCGGGGAACCAGACCCTGCACAAACAGACGGGGCAGAGGGGCGCATCAATCCCGCGATTGACCCAAGTCTTGCAACAGACGTTGTCTCGGGCGGGCAGGGCAAGGATCTGTTCACCTTTAACGTTTTGCTGAATGCCACGGATAGTGTTCTGGCGCGCCACACACGGGATGACGGGTCCATTAACTGGCGCAAAGTGGCGGGCGAAAATGACGCCGTTCATGATCATTGGGTCGAAGGCATCGGCAACGATGTCTTGCTGGATTACTCTAATCAAGACGGGGACAAACTGGTCATCCGGGGACACACGGTCGAAATCGCGGACATCACCTATGGCGAAGACGACACGGGCGACTTTTCCCTGATCTCCCTGCGCTCGCAGCAAGGTGACGGGGGCGGGGCCCATGACGAAGACCCGCTTGGCACGCTCAAAGTGTATGGTGACCGCGTGAACGAGGACGACATCACTGTGCAAGCCAAGGTGTTTGACGGCATCGACGCGCTGGAACCCATCGCTGACTTGCCCGCATTCACAGTCGGCGGCGCGGACGCAGACGTTTTGGACGGCAATGCGCTGGCCGACAACATCCATGGCGGCAAAGGAAACGACGTTTTGTCCGGGAACGCGGGCAATGATTTCCTGTTTGGCGAAAGTGGTAATGACATCCTTATTGGTGGCGATGGCGACGACTTCCTGGAAGGCGGTGGTGGGCGCGATACGATGGATGGCGGGGCGGGGAACGATACGTTTTTCCTGACCTCTGGCCATGACACGGTCACGGGTGGATCGGACGCGGATGTGTTTACGTTTCTTGACAACACACGCGGTGCCACAATCACCGATTGGGACGCGGGCATGGATCTGATTGATTTCTCGCGCGCTGACAATGTGGGCCAGTTCAGCGATCTGTCGATCACCCAAATCACCAGCAACGCGGCCACCATCACATTCGAAAACGACAAAGGGCGCGAGGTCGACATTGACCTGATCTCACAATCAGCGATTTCGATCACGGAAGAGAACTTTTTGTTCTGACCAGACCGCGTATCAATCTTGATGCTTGTACCCGTCAGAAGGGGGAGCGTAACAGACTGAAAGCGTGCCCCAACACTCTAAGCGGCGTGGGATCAAATCCACGCCGCGTTTGTTTTGCAACCCGTGAGCGGGCAGAATTTTTTCGCGCGACGGAAAAGTTATATTGACTTATCCGATAAAAATACTCAGGATTAAATCAGTATCCAGCCACCTCGCATATTACCCGAGGAAGCCCGACAATCGTCAGATGAAAGGACTTCCAGAATGACAGACCGTGAGGACGTTTCAACAGACCAGCCCAAATGCCATTGTACCCCGCGCCCGGACCGGGCCGAACTGGCCAATATCTGGTTTCAATCCGGACTGCCCCAGGGTCTGAGCATGGAATGGATGTTCGACCGCTTTGATCAAACCAGCCCGTCGATCAGGAGACCTGTGTGATGTCCTATCATTCCGTGAAAGAAACCCTGAAACC
>CALHST010000406.1 GCA_938038825.1 uncultured Paracoccaceae bacterium
TGGTGCCCAGGAGAGGACTCGAACCTCCACGTCCATACAGACACCAGCACCTGAAGCTGGCGCGTCTACCAATTCCGCCACCTGGGCAGGTGTCGTGAGCCGTGCGTTTAAGGGGGGATCTTGTCAGTGTCAAACGGATTCTACTTGTAAATTGTGCTCTTGTTAGGAAAGTACTGGGAAGGTAAATCCGCACAAACAGTGCGAAAAGGAGCGAGCGATGTCCAAGTTGGTCACAATTTACGGCGGGTCCGGATTTGTGGGGCGTTATATTGCGCGTCGCATGGCGAAAGAAGGTTGGCGCGTGCGGGTTGCAGTGCGACGCCCGAACGAGGCTGTTTTCGTAAAACCCTATGGGGTTGTTGGTCAGGTCGAACCTGTTCTGTGCAATATTCGCGATGATGCATCGGTGGCTGCGGTCATGCAGGGTGCGGATGTTGTGGTGAATTGCGTTGGTGTATTGGCACCAAATGGCAAGAACACATTTGAGGCCGTTCAGGCCGAAGGTGCAGGCCGGATCGCACGAATTGCTGCGCAACAGGGCATTGGTCGCATGGTGCATCTGTCTGCAATTGGTGCGGATGTTGACAGCGACTGCAATTATGCGCGCACCAAAGGTGAAGGCGAAGCCGCCGTTCTAGAGCATATGCCGAACGCTATGATTTTGCGTCCATCCATTGTTTTTGGCTCGGAAGATCAGTTCTTTAACCGGTTTGCGTCCATGACCCGCATGGGGCCTGTGCTTCCTGTGGTTGGGGCGGACACCTTGTTCCAGCCTGTCTATGTTGATGACGTGGCACGCGCGGCGGTCAAAGGCATTCTTGGAACGGCAGAGGGCGGCATCTATGCGTTGGGTGGACCCGATGTCAGGACATTCCGTGATTTGATGCAGCAAATGTTGCAGGTGATCCGACGCCGGCGTTTGGTACTGAACATGCCGTTCCCTATTGCGAAGGTTGTCGCGTTGGGTTGTGACGTTGCGCATTTCGTCAGTTTTGGATTGATCCCAGCCGCCCTGACGCGAGACCAAGTGCGCGCGCTTGCCCATGACAATGTGGTCCAAAGCAGTGATAAAACACTGGCGGATTTAGGAATTGCGCCTGTGCCTATGTCCGCTGTTTTGCCGGATTACTTGTGGCGGTTCCGTCCATCTGGTCAGTATGACGAGATCAAGAAAAGCGCGCGGAATTTGCGGGCGTAATCAGGAATAGGCGATGCCCAGCAGAATCACTCCGATGACACATCGATAGATGACATAGGGTGTGAAGCTGACAGACTTCAAAAGCCGCATCATGAATATCAGCGCAACCAGCGCTGATATGAATGCAAAGACGGCAGCGATGGCTGCATTTCGCAAGAGCGCGACATCGGCTTGGGCAACTGCATCACCCATCAGCAATGTACCAGATGCGATGATCGTTGGAATTGACATCAACATTGCCAATCGTGCGGCGCTTTCACGATCATAACCCAGTTTTCGGCCCGCTGTGATCGTAATACCAGAACGGGATGTGCCGGGAATCAAAGCCAAAACCTGAGCAAGGCCCATGATAATGGCGTCTTTGATTGTCCAGTGTTCAGAGGTTTTTTGAGTGCCGCCTGTCATGTCCGCCCAATAGAGCACGATCCCGAAAATAAGCATCGTCCAGCCAATCACCGCAAGGGATCTTAAGGCCTCTGCCCAGCCGGTGACGTGAAGGAGCAAGCCGACCAGCACGATAGGAATTGTGCACAGGATCAAGTGCAGCGCCAGCCGTGCGCCGACTGTATCAACCCGACCAGTCAACAACCGCATTGTGCCAAACAGCGCCAATCGAACATCTGCCCAAAAATACGCGATTACCGCAAACAGGGTGCCCACATGCACGGCCACGTCCATTGCCAAACCTTGATCTTTGGTTCCGGTGAGACCGGGAAGAAGGATCAAATGTCCGGATGAGGACACCGGCAAAAATTCGGTCACGCCTTGGATGACGGCCAGGATAAACAAGTGAAACAGAGGCATAGGGGCTCGCGAATCTTTTCTGGTGTGGTGGTAACTGACGTTCAATCATTATGGAATCAGGCATTTAGATCCGAATCGGCCTTACTTTGCTGGGGAATTTAGCAAAAGCACTTCCATTTTCTAGTATATGGAGGTAAATAAGTCAGTATTACTGACTTTTCATTCTTGAGCGCCTGCATTAACAGAGCAGTCTGAGATGAGGGATAGACTATGGCTGATAATCCAATGTTGAAATTTGTATCTGTTGCGCGGGACATGCCGCAAAAGCGTGAGGCAACAGTACGCAAAACGGATTTCAACGAGATTTATGCGGAATACGCTGAACAAAAAGCGCAGGAGCAATCCGCGCGGTGCAGCCAGTGTGGCGTTCCCTATTGCCAGTCGCATTGCCCCTTGCACAACAACATCCCGGATTGGTTGAAGCTGACGGCCGAAGGTCGTTTGAAAGAAGCGTATGAGGTTTCTCAGGCAACAAACACGTTTCCCGAAATCTGTGGGCGGATTTGTCCGCAGGACCGTTTGTGCGAAGGCAACTGCGTCATTGAACAAAGCGGCCATGGTACAGTCACCATCGGGTCCGTCGAAAAATACATCACGGATACAGCGTGGGAACAAGGATGGGTTCAGCCCATAACCCCAACACAAGAGCGTACTGAAAGCGTAGGCATAATCGGTGCTGGTCCCGGTGGTTTGGCGGCAGCAGATGTTCTGCGCCGTGCGGGTGTTCAGGTCACGATCTATGATCGCTATGACCGCGCGGGTGGTCTGCTGACATACGGTATCCCCGGTTTTAAGCTGGAAAAAGACGTCGTGATGCGGCGCAATGATCAGCTGGAACAAAGTGGTGTTCAGTTTGAGCTGAATTGTGACGTGGATGCGGACAAGTTCGCGGATATTCGGGCCAAACATGACGCTGTGATCATCGCAATCGGCGTTTACAAAAGCCGAGATTTGGCCTTACCAAACGCAAATGCGCAGGGTGTCGTCAAAGCCTTGGATTTCTTGACAGCGTCGAACCGCAAAAGCTTTGGCGATGCGGTTGAGAGTTTTGATTCCGGAGCGTTGAACGCGGAAGGTAAGCGAGTCGTGGTCATTGGCGGCGGTGATACTGCGATGGATTGCGTGCGCACGTCTGTCCGCCAAGGCGCCACGTCGGTGAAGTGTCTTTACCGCCGGGACCGGGCCAACATGCCGGGATCGCAGCGCGAAGTGCAAAACGCCGAAGAAGAAGGCGTCATCTTTGAATGGCTGAGCGCGCCAAAGGGCTTCACCACAAGTGGTGACTCGGTTGCGGGTGTGATGGTGCAAAAGATGCGTTTGGGCGCACCGGATGCGACAGGCCGTCAAGCGCCAGAGTTGATCGAAGGCGCCGACTACGTGGAAGATGCGGATCTGGTCATTCAAGCCTTGGGGTTCGAACCAGAAAATCTGCCCACGATGTTCGGCAATCCCGACTTGGAAATCACGCGTTGGGGCACGGTCAAAGCCGAGTTTACGACAGGCAAGACGGCCTTGGATGGCGTGTATGCGGTTGGTGACATCGTACGCGGCGCAAGCCTTGTGGTTTGGGCTATCCGTGATGGCCGGGACTGCGCCGATGCGATCTTGTCGGGCATGAATGATACGGCACAAATCGCTGCAGAATAGGCTCTGAGTCGTGTCTGCAATTTGTCGGTAATTCGTCGGTATTTTATCGGTGCATCTCAAAGTGCGAAATTTCAATTAGGTCAAAGGGACAGACCCAAATGGCAAAACCAGAGGATAGACGACACGGACGGTGCTTGTGCGGCGCTGTGACGTTTTCTGCCCTTTTGCCCGAGGATCAGTTTCAGTTGTGCCATTGCAAACAATGCCAACGTTGGACCGGTGGCGGACCTTTGACAGCCATTCGGGTCAAAGACGTTGAAGTCGTGGGGCAGGACGCAATTCGGACGTTCCATGCAAGCGCTCATGGAGAGCGGGCGTTTTGCGGGACTTGTGGCACGACATTGTTCTGGCGTCTTCAAGGACGGTCCATGGCGTTTTTGTCCGTTGGTTTGCTTGATGATCAGTCCGGGTTGACAGTGGGCGAAGAGATCTTTGTGGATCACCGCCCTGATTGGTTGCCCGCGTGGTCAGATGCGAAACAGCATTCTGAAGCTGAGATGCAGGCCCAGTTGCAGGCATTTCTTGAGGCCAACCCGAAGTGATGGACATGGCCCAACCCTCTGGCGCGCTGCGCATTGACCGTTTGCAAGCGGAAGACACGTTGCATGTGTGGACGCATCAAGGTGAGTCCGACCGATTGGTGCTGTGTTTTTCAGGTATCGGGCGCGCGCCTGACGAAGTTCCCAGTTATGAATTTGCGCGCGCGGCCAGCGGAAATGGGAAAGACACAACATTGTTCTTTTCTGATCCAAACCGCAGTTGGCTGAACGCACCGGACTTGATCGACCAAATCGTCTGGTGGGTGGAAGAGGCCAAAGCGCGCTTAAAGCCGAGTCAAATTGTCAGTATCGGCCATTCTATGGGCGGTTTTGCGGCGGCTGCCATTTCCGGCTTCACACGTGTGGACATCGCGATGTGCTTTTCCCCGCAGGCGACGGTGCATCCGGTCCTGGCACGCGATGACATTCGGTGGATGTCGTGGCGCGAAAAGATCGCGGATTTCCGAATTCGCAGTGTTGCGGATCATCTGGATCCAAGTACGGAATGCTATGCCTTGTTCGGACGTCACAGCCGAGAAGCTCCGCAGCGGGAACGGTTTCCAATCAGCTCTAACGTGCGATTCTATGTGATGCCGAAGACGGTCCATAACACGCCGCAAAGGCTGAAGCAGGCCGGAGTTCTGGACGAAGTGGTGCGGTTTGCCTTTCACGGACGCAAAGGCAAAGTCGAGCGGATTTTGAAAACGCAATTCAACGCGCAACGCCTGACAGAGCCGACAGAGGCTATGCAGGCACGCGCCGCCGAGGACGCTGCAGCGATGGAGTTTGCAGCATGACACGAGATTATCAGGGCATTTCTCTGACTTTGAACACGACACAAGACCAGCACATCCCAGTGCGGCTTTGTAAAGGAGACGACACATGACCAAATATGACGCCAGCTGGGTAAGAGCCGAGCAAGCCAAGCGCCAATGGATGGCGGAAAACGGGATGTATCACGAGACGGAAGAACATGCGTCTTGTGGTGTGGGTCTTGTGGTCAATGTGGATGGGAAACCGACGCGGGCTGTTGTGGAAAACGGGATCAAGGCGTTGCAGGCCGTGTGGCACCGGGGTGCTGTGGATGCAGACGGCAAGACTGGCGACGGGGCAGGCATTCATGTGCAGATCCCCACGCCTTTCTTTTACGATCAGATCAAACGCACGGGCCATGAGCCAAAAACAGATCAACTGATTGCTGTCGGTCAGGTATTTTTACCGCGCACGGATTTCGGCGCTCAAGAGACCTGCCGTACCATTGTAGAGACCGAAATTCTGCGGATGGGCTATTACATCTATGGGTGGCGTCATGTTCCGGTGAACGTGGCCTGTCTTGGTGAAAAGGCGAATGCGACCCGCCCCGAGATCGAGCAGATCCTTATTTCGAACTCAAAAGGCGTGGACGAGGACACATTCGAGCGGGAGCTTTATGTGATTCGTCGCCGGATTGAAAAAGCGGCAGCAGCGGCTGGCATTGGTGAGCTGTATTTGGCATCGCTGTCGTGCCGATCAATCATCTACAAGGGCATGATGCTGGCAGAGCAGGTTGCAGATTTCTATCCGGATTTGCAGGACGAACGCTTTGAATCCGCGTTTGCGATCTATCACCAACGCTATTCCACGAACACCTTCCCTCAATGGTGGTTGGCGCAGCCGTTCCGCATGTTGGCGCATAACGGCGAGATCAACACGCTGAAGGGCAATGTGAACTGGATGAAAAGCCATGAGATCCGCATGGCCTCGGGCGCGTTTGGCGATATGGCGGAAGACATCAAGCCGATCATCGCGGGTGGGTCTTCGGATTCGGCCGCGTTGGACGCGGTGTTCGAAGTGTTGGTACGTGCGGGTCGGAATGCGCCGATGGCCAAGACAATGCTGGTGCCGGAATCATGGTCTAAGCAGGCAGTTGAGCTGCCTCAGGCGTGGCGCGACATGTATTCCTATTGCAACTCTGTGATGGAACCTTGGGATGGTCCGGCGGCTTTGGCGATGACCGATGGACGTTGGGTCTGTGCCGGTCTGGACAGAAACGGTCTGCGCCCCATGCGTTATGTCGTCACAAACGATGGTATGGTTATTGCGGGTTCGGAAACGGGCATGGTGCCGCTGGACGAGGCGCGCGTGATCGAAAAAGGCGCGTTAGGGCCGGGTCAATTGCTGGCGGTCGATATGGCGGACGGCAAGCTGTACCACGACACAGCCATCAAAGATCAACTTGCCGCCGCCCAGCCTTTTGGCGAATGGGTCGGCAAGATCAATGAACTGGACGAAACGCTGGCTGGGGTGACAGAAGCCCCAGTGTATACCGGTGCCGAATTGCGCAAACGACAGATTGCTGCGGGCTATTCCATCGAAGAGCTAGAGCAGATTCTGGCCCCCATGGCCGAAGACGGGAAAGAGACGTTGGCGTCCATGGGCGACGACACGCCAAGTGCGGTTCTGTCCAAGAAGTACCGCCCGTTAAGCCACTTCTTTCGCCAGAACTTTAGTCAGGTTACGAACCCGCCCATCGACTCGTTGCGTGAATACCGTGTCATGAGCCTGAAGACGCGGTTTGGGAACCTGAAAAACGTGTTGGAAGAGGACAGCTCGCAAACCGAGATTTTGGTAATGGACAGCCCGTTTGTCGGCAATGCCCAATGGGACAAAGTGACAGAGCAGTTCAACGCGGATCTGGTTGAAATCGATTGTACGTTCGAACCGGGCGGCTCTGCGCTGTCTGCCGGATTAGACCGCATTCGCCAACAGGCGGAAGAGGCAGTGCAATCAGGCGCTGGGCATATTGTGCTGACAGATCAGTATTCCGGTGCTGATAAGGTCTCTATGCCGATGATTTTGGCGACATCTGCCGTGCATTCGCACCTGACCCGTAAGGGTTTGCGGACGTTCTGTTCGATCTGTGTGCGGTCGGCTGAATGCATCGATCCGCATTACTTCGCGGTTCTGATTGGCTGTGGCGCGACCATCGTGAACGCCTATTTGGCCGAAGATTCCATTGCGGATCGGATCGAACGCGGATTGATCGACGGCACCCTAACCGAAGCGGTTGCGCGATATCGCAATGCGATTGATCAGGGTCTGTTGAAGATCATGGCGAAGATGGGGATTTCCGTCATTTCGTCCTACCGTGGTGGTCTGAACTTTGAAGCCGTGGGTCTTTCGCGCGCAATGTGCGCCGAATTCTTCCCCGGCATGACAAGTCGGATTTCTGGCATTGGTGTCAGCGGTCTACAATCCAAGGCGGAAGAAGTGCATTCTGTTGCCTGGAAAGGCGGATCTGACGTCCTGCCAATCGGTGGTTTTTACAAAGCGCGCAAGTCCGGTGAGACCCACGCGTGGGAAGCGACTTCGATGCATATGATGCAGATGGCGTGCAACAAGGCGAGCTATGCCATGTGGCAGCAATATTCGGCCAAGATGCGGTCGAATCCGCCGATTCACTTGCGTGACTTGATGGATATTAAGCCGTTAGGGACTGCTATTCCGCTGGAAGAGGTGGAAAGCATTACCTCGATCCGTAAGCGGTTTGTCACACCCGGTATGTCGCTTGGCGCGTTGAGCCCTGAGGCGCACAAGACCCTAAACGTGGCAATGAACCGGATTGGTGCGAAGTCGGACAGTGGCGAAGGCGGCGAAGATCCGGCGCATTTCGTACCCGAACCCAATGGGGACAACCCGTCAGCGAAGATCAAGCAAGTCGCGTCCGGGCGTTTTGGAGTTACGGCGGAGTATTTGAACCAGTGCGAAGAGCTGGAAATCAAAGTCGCCCAAGGCGCGAAACCGGGTGAGGGTGGTCAGCTTCCGGGTATGAAGGTCACCGATTTGATCGCGCGTTTACGGCACTCTACCAAAGGGGTAACTTTGATTTCGCCCCCGCCACACCACGATATCTATTCGATCGAAGACCTTGCGCAGCTAATTTATGACCTCAAGCAGATCAATCCACGTGCGAAAGTGACCGTGAAACTGGTGGCCTCCAGTGGTGTTGGTACGATTGCGGCGGGCGTTGCAAAGGCGAAAGCGGACGTGATCCTGATCTCGGGTCATAATGGCGGCACAGGCGCGTCCCCGGCGACGTCGATCAAATATGCGGGTCTACCTTGGGAAATGGGCCTTACCGAAGCGCATCAGGTTCTGTCGATGAACAACCTGCGTGATCGTGTGACCTTGCGGACTGATGGTGGTTTGCGCACAGGGCGTGACATTGTCATGGCCGCGATGATGGGTGCCGAGGAATACGGTATCGGGACTGCGGCGCTGATCGCGATGGGCTGCATCATGGTGCGTCAGTGTCAGTCGAACACCTGCCCTGTTGGTGTCTGTACACAAAACGATGAGTTGCGCGCTAAGTTCACCGGGAACGCAGATAAGGTCGTGAACCTGATCACGTTCTACGCGTCTGAAGTGCGCGAGATTTTGGCAAGCATCGGTGCGCGGTCTTTGGATGACGTAATCGGGCGGGCGGATCTGCTGTCTCAGGTCTCGCGTGGGTCAGCACATCTGGATGATTTGGATCTAAATCCCATGCTGATCACCATCGATGGGGCGCATGACATCAAGTACAATCGGTCACGCGAACGCAATGTCGTGCCGGATACTTTGGACGCGGAAATTGTCCGCGACGCGGCGCGGTTCCTGGAGGATGGCGAGAAGATGCAGCTGTCTTACGCGGTGCAAAACACGCACCGGACTGTCGGCACGCGGGTTTCGAGCCACATCGTGAAACGGTTCGGGATGCGCAATACGTTGCAGCCGGACCATTTGACAGTGAAGCTTCAAGGCTCGGCCGGGCAATCCTTGGGTGCGTTTGCAGCGCCGGGCTTGAAACTTGAGGTTTCGGGCGACGCGAATGACTATGTGGGCAAAGGCCTGTCTGGTGGCACGATTGTGGTGCGACCGCCCATGGCGTCGCCAATCGTCGCGGCGGAAAACACCATCATTGGGAACACCGTTCTTTACGGCGCGACGGATGGCTACTTGTTTGCCGCAGGTCGTGCAGGCGAACGCTTTGGTGTGCGCAACTCCGGTGCGACTGTTGTTGTTGAGGGATGCGGCTCTAACGGGTGCGAATACATGACCGGCGGGGTTGCTGTGATCTTGGGTGATATTGGCGCGAATTTTGGCGCAGGCATGACGGGTGGCATGGCGTATCTGTATGACCCGGATGGCAAAGCCGGTCCGTTGATGAACCCGGAAACGCTTGTGACCTGCCCTGTGACCGTCGGTCATTGGCAAGAACAACTGGAAAACCTTTTGGAGCGTCATCTTGAGGAAACAGGCTCTCGCAAAGTCGAAGACATTCTGCAGCATTGGGATATTGAGCAGGCCAATTTCCTGCAGGTCTGCCCGAAAGAGATGTTGGACAAGTTGCCCGCGCCTTTGACGCTGGAAGAGACCGCCGTACCAGCCGAGTGACTAAAGGAAGGGGGCATCAGGTGCCCCCTTTTTTTCCTGCGCAGTTCATTGCCTGCTTAGACTGCATGGCGTTATAGGTCGTGCATGGCAAAAAAGAGCACAAAAACCAAAAGCAAGAACGCACCGAAACGCCGTAAGTTCCAACCTGTTCGCTGGATGTTGCGCTGGTCAGTTTTGGGCTGCCTTGTGGTTGGTGTGTTCTTTCTGGCGATGGTGTTTTTGTGGAGCGTCGTGAACCCACCAACCACCATCTATATGTTGCAGGAAAAGCGTCGATTGGGCGATCTGGACCAACAATGGGTGTCTATGGAAGACATCGCGCCTGTCATGGCTCGCTCTGTTGTCGCGGCCGAGGATGCTAATTTCTGCCTGCACTGGGGATTTGACGTCGAAGCCATTCGAAAAGCTATCGATCAAGGCTCTAACAGGGGCGCTTCGACGCTGACGCAACAAGTCGTGAAGAACGTGTTTCTGTGGCACGGGCGTAGTTGGATTCGCAAAGCGATGGAGGCCGCCATCACGCCGGTTGTGGAAGCGGTGTGGAGCAAGCGGCGTATTCTGGAAGTTTACTTGAACGTTGCCGAGTTTGACGAAGGTGTCTTTGGTGTGGAAGCCGCAGCGCGCCACTATTTCGGTGTCGGGCCAGAAGAATTAAGCGCAACGCAGGCGGCCCGGTTGGCAGCGATTTTGCCGTCTCCAAAGACACGATCAGCCTCTAACGCGTCGAGTTTCATACGAAAACGGGGTACATCCATCCGTGATGGCGCTGCAACCATTCGCGCAGATGGGCGCGCAAAGTGTTTCGAGAGTTGAAAAATGCCGCATCTAGCGGCATTGAAGGGATATAAGAAGAAAAGAGACCGCGATCATGGCCAAGCTTTTTCACGTCCCCTTGTCCCCATTCTGCCGCAAAGTGCGCTTGAGCCTTGCGGAAAAGAAGATCGAAGTAGAGCTGATCGAAGAACGGTATTGGGAGCAAGACCCTGACTTCATGAAGCGCAATCCGGCAGGGAAAGTACCCGTTCTACGCATAGATGGGATCACAATGGCGGAAAGCGCGTCCATTTGTGAATACATCGAGGAAACCCGCCCGGAGCCGCAATTGATGCCGACCGATCCGATTGCCCGACAAGAGGTCCGTCGTTTGGTGGGATGGTTTGACGATAAGTTCCACAACGATGTGACGTCGAAGTTGCTGTATGAACGGGTCAACAAGAAGGTGATGAAGCAAGGGTATCCAGACAGTAAGAACGTCAAAGCGGGTGCCAAGGCCGTGAAGTATCACTTGGACTATATGGCATGGCTTTTGGATCATCGGCGTTGGTTGGCGGGTGACGTTATGACGTTGGCGGATTTCGCGGCTGCCGCACATTTGTCGTCGTTGGATTATACGTCTGATGTGGATTGGAACCGCAGCGAAGTGGTGCACGATTGGTATGCGAAGATCAAATCGCGTCCCGCGTTTCGCAGTATTTTGGCGGATCAGATCCCGGGTCTTCCGCCGTCGCGGCAATACACGGATCTTGATTTTTGACCATTTTGCGGGCCTGCCCAATAACTTTCCCGAGGTGTTTCGGGCGAAAGGACGTGGCCGGTGATTTCCAAGTCTGACATTATTGCGCGGGCATTGGATGAGGGATTTGTAGCAGCGCGGGTGTGCAAACCGGATGCCGTGCCTTTGGTGATGGATCGGCTAAAGTCCTTTTTAGAGAAAGAATATCACGGTCAAATGGGGTGGATGGCGGACCGCGTTCATTGGCGCGGTGATCCTTCTGCGTTGTGGCCAGAGGCACAGTCTGTTTTGATGTTGGCTGAAAGCTATACGCCGCAAGTTGATCCATTGGCCGTCTTGGAACAACCGGATCGTGGTGCGATTTCTGTTTATGCGCAGAACAAGGACTACCATGATCTGGTCAAGAAGCGGTTGAAACGATTGGCCCGCTGGATGGTTGCTGAAACGGGATGCGAGCTGAAAGTGTTCGTGGATACGGCGCCAGTCCCCGAAAAGGCGCTTGGGCAGGCGGCTGGGCTGGGATGGCAAGGTAAACACACCAATCTTGTCAGTCGTGAATGGGGCAATTGGGCGTTTTTAGGCAGTGTTTTTTCTACTTTGAAGTTAGAGCCGGATAAACCGGAAGTGGATCATTGTGGGTCGTGCCAATCCTGCTTGGATGTTTGCCCAACAAACGCGTTTCCGGCACCGTATCAATTGGATGCGCGGCGGTGCATTTCATATTTGACGATCGAGCATAAAGGCCCTGTAGACACGACATTGCGTCCGCTGATCGGTAACCACATTTACGGGTGCGATGATTGTTTGGCTGCTTGCCCTTGGAACAAGTTCGCAATTGCTGCAACAGAAACCCGATATGCGGCGCGCGATGATTTGGCGGCACCGAAATTGGCGGAGTTGGTCACGTTGGACGATACCGGGTTTCGGACGAAGTTTTCCGGGTCCCCAATCAAACGCATAGGGCGAGACCGCTTCGTGCGAAATGTGCTGTATGCCATCGGGAATTCTGCTGATGTCTCTTTGTTAGAGCACGCGTCGGGGTTGATGAATGACCCGGATGAGTCGGTTGCAGACGCTGCGCGTTGGGCAGTGTCGCGTTTGAACAATCTGGATGCACACTAAATCGGTATGCGCAGTCAGCGGGAGAACGATGCATGACACTCAGCTTGGGCGTGGATACTGGGGGTACGTATACAGATGCGGTCCTAATTAGGGACGAGTCTGTTGTGGTTGCGACTGCGAAATCGTTGACCACGCGGCAGGATTTGGCGATTGGCGTAGGTGCGGCGGTGCGTGCGGTACTGGCGGAGTCGGGAATTGACCCTGCGGACATCGCCTTGGCGTCATTATCCACAACATTGGCAACAAATGCACTTGTCGAAGGGCAGGGTGGGCGTGTTGCGCTGATCTATATCGGATTTCGCGAACGGGATTTGGATACGCAGGGATTAAACGACGCGTTGAACGGCGACCCTGTTTTGGTTTTGGATGGCGGGCATGATCATTCCGGCCGTGCGGTAAATGTGTTGGACGAAAGTTCACTACTCGCTTTTTTAGAGACACATAAAGACGACGTGAGCGGCTTTGCAGTTGCCAGTCAATTCGCAGTTCGCAATCCTGATCATGAGTTGCGTGCGATGGAGATGATTCAGGCCGTAACGGGCGCACCGGTGAGTGCGTCACACCAACTATCCGCCAAACTCGGCGGGCCGAAGCGTGCCCTGACTGCTGTGCTCAACGCGCGGCTGATTGGGATGATTGATCGGTTGATCACACGTGCGGAAACGACACTTGCGGATCTTGGAATTTCCGCCCCGATGATGGTTGTGCGCGGTGATGGCGCCCTAATTTCTGCCGAACAGGCGCGCGAAAAGCCGATTGAGACAATTTTAAGCGGACCGGCCGCGTCTATTGTTGGCGCGCGTTGGATGACCGGCGCGGATACAGCGTTGGTAAGCGATATCGGTGGAACGACAACGGATGTTGCCTTGTTGCGCGATGGAAAACCCAAGTTAGACCCAAACGGCGCACGCGTGGGGCCACATCGCACGATGGTCGAAGCAGTCGCCATGCGCACGACGGGTTTGGGAGGCGATAGCGAAGTTCATTTCGTGTCCGAAGGCTTGGCGGGTGGTGTCACGCTTGGACCGCAACGGGTTTTGCCGATCTCACTCATTGCGATGGACGCGCCGGAGGTGGTGCATAAGGCCTTGGACGCACAGCTGCGGGCAGCGACCGTCAAAGACTATGATGCACGCTTCATACGGGCTGTGTCGGGGCTGGCGGCACACGGATTGGGCGCACGGGACCTAACGCTGTTGGAGCGGATTGGGTCTGAAATTCGCCCGTTAGGCGACGTGATGCGCACACGGATGGAGTTGGGGGCCCTGAAGCGATTGATCGCGCGGGGATTGGTGCAGGTCGCGGGGGTTACGCCATCGGACGCGAGCCACGTGCTTGGGTTTGTTGATGCTTGGGACCGTGATGCGGCCCGTAAAGCGTTGGAGTTGTTTGGACGACGTCGAACTGGAGCAGGGGATGTCTTATGCCGCGATCCCGAAGCCGTCGCGCGTATGGTGATTAATCAGGTGACGCATCAGACGGGTCTGGCTTTGTTAGAAACAGCATTTGATGAAGACTCGGCCGATTTTGGTGCCTCTGCTGCGACACTTGCACGACATCACGTGATGCAAATTGGATTGTCTAATCATCGGGATGTCGTGCGGGTGAATACTGGGTTGAACGTGCCTGTCATCGGATTGGGTGCCTCTGCCGCGACGTATTACCCGGCCGTGGGTGATTTGTTGGGCACCGATATGATCTTGCCGACGCATGCTGGTGTCGCCAATGCCATCGGTGCAGTCGTGGGTCGTGTGACCATGCGAAAGACTGGTACGGTTACGGCCCCAAGTGAGGGGCTGTTCCGCGTTCACCTTGATACCGGACCGGAGGATTTTTCCGGAAGTGAGGCGGCTTTGATACGGTTAGAGACTGTATTGCGGGAAAATGCGCAAGCTGCTGCAGATGCGGCAGGTGCAGTGGATGTTCAAATCAACGTTCAAAAAGACATCAAAACCGCCCGCGCCGAAGCGCGAGACGTGTTTGTAGAGGCCACGTTTGTTGTCGAAGCAAGTGGGCGGCCCAGAGTGACGGTGTCTTAACTACTCTGCCGCGCGCTTTGGTAAAACCCAGTCAGGGCGAACAAAGTGGCAGGTGTAACCATGTGGGATACGTTGCAGATAGTCTTGGTGCTCTGGTTCTGCCTCCCAGAAATCGCCGACAGGTTCTAATTCGGTCACAACACGACCGGGCCAAATGCCAGAAGCATCAACGTCCGCGATGGTATCTAACGCGGTCTGTTTCTGCATATCGTCAACGTAATAGATTGCAGAACGATAACTCAGTCCGGCATCGTTGCCTTGGCGGTTTAGAGTCGTGGGATCGTGGATCTGAAAGAAAAATTCTAAAATCTGGCGATAGGTGATCTGTGTCGGATCAAAAAAGATTTCGATCCCTTCGGCATGCGTCCCATGATTGCGATACGTGGCATTCGGAACATCCCCGCCTGTGTAACCCACCGATGTTTTTTCGACGCCGGGCATTTTGCGGATCAAATCCTGCATACCCCAAAAGCATCCGCCTGCGAGTACTGCGCGTTCCGTCGTCATGCTACGTCCTCTACCTGGTTCAAAAAGGCACCGTATCCTTCCGCCTGCATATCATCGCGGTGAATAAAGCGAAGAGAGGCAGAATTGATGCAATAGCGTAATCCGCCACGGTCTGGCGGGCCATCGTTGAACACATGACCCAAGTGGCTGTCACCATGTTTGGAACGGACTTCGACCCGCACCATGCCATGGGACACGTCCCGATGTTCGGTCACGTTTTCGATTGGTTTGGTAAAGCTGGGCCAACCGCAACCGGATTCATATTTATCGCCGGAAGCAAAAAGGGGCTCTCCGGAAACGATATCAACGTAAATACCGGGTTCTTTGTTGTTAAGATACTTCCCAGTTCCGGGCCGTTCTGTTCCACTTTCTTGTGTGACCCAATGTTCCTCTGGTGAGAGGGTCGCGATCACGTCGGGGTTTTTTGTGTATTCGGTCATGATAGTCCTTCCCTCTTGTGTCTCACCCATATGTGGAGCGTGAAACGCGATTTGCAAAGGCGTTCTTCATAATATCGGAACATCTAAGTGCGGGATCGTGGGGATTTTGGCTGTGCTGGGCAGATCAGGCTGCCAGTGCAGCATCCAAAAATCGTTTGATAGACCGTTCGAAGGGTTCATTCACGATGCGGCCGATTTCGTTTTTGCCACGCACCGCGATCAGAGTAGAGCGTCTTTGAACTTTCAGTCGTTGTGCCCAAACAGACGGGCCGAAGGTGTCCCAATCCACATCAACAAATGTGAGTTGGTCGTATTCGGGGTTTTGCGCGATCAAATCGGTGATGAGCTCTTCTTTGATTTGGCATGTCAAAGACCAGCTAGCGCGCCAATTCAAGATGATTTTGTCAGTTGTATCGCGCAGATCTGGCCAAGTGGCCTCAACGTAAGGGACAGCAGGGTATGCCGAGGCAAAACCTGGAAGAAGAGTAGCGGACAAACCTGTTAGAAATGCGCGGCGGTACATTGAAAAAATCCTAAGAGCTAATCGGATCTTTCCTACCGAAACTTGTGACGCTTTCAAGTAAAATTAAGGGGATTTTTGTGCCTTGGCGCTTTGAACCGCGAGAATACCAAGCATAATGATCCCGACACCGATCACATCTTGGAGAGAGAGCTGTTCACCCAACAATACAGCCGCAACAGCGACGCCGAAAAACGGGTTCAAAAAGTGGAACGTTGCGGCTTTGACGGCGCCGATGCGCTGAACCAAGGTGAACCAAATCCACGTGGCAAGCAGACCGGGAAATAAGGTTGTGTAAGCAAACGCGGCGATCAGGTGTGGGGTGAGTGTGACGCGTAGGGTTTCGGTGGCGGCTGATGCGATGGCCAAAGTGAAAGATCCGACAAACATCTGGAGTCCGACGATCATCAACAGATTGCCGCCAGATGACGCGCCCCGCATCATGAGGGTGGCAACACTCAAGGCGATTGCACCGACCACGCACAGGATCACACCCATTGGGTCTACCCCGGCTGTCAGGCGTGCCTGCATGATGACAAAGACGCCTGCAAATCCAAGGATCAATCCAAATACACCAAGGTTAGACAGTCTTTCCTTGTAGATGGTCCACAGCGCGAAAGCCACGATCAGCGGCATGGTGGATGCAATTATAGAGGCAAAGCTTGCCTCGATCGTTTGCATCGCTACGAAGTTTAGTCCCAGGTAAATGGCGTTTTGACACAGGCCAAAGATCACGACAGCGCGCCATTGGGCTGCCGTTAGGGACCAGGATTGTCCTATGGCGCGGGCAATGGCGACACCAATCAACCCTGAAAGGAAAAAGCGACACGAAAGCGATGCGAGCGGAGACGCATCTGCCACGATGATGCGCGCAGAGGTAAAAGCGGATGACCAGATAAATGCAAAGGCCAAGCCCATAAGTATTGCGCGAAAATCCACTGAGTGACCTTATTTTCTGCAGATGCGGTATCAGACCGACGCAATCAGGGTGTGAACCGCGATTAAAAGCGAAGGATGGCTAAACAGCATCAAGATGACGTTCGTTTGCGCCGCAACGTCTCGCAGAATTGCCTTAATCACAAGAGTGTTGGGTGCAAGTGATGAGATAGACGCGCACATTGCAGGACAGTGATACGGGAGAAATCAATGTCTGTTACGCGTCGTGGGTTTGCAAGTTTGTTAGGAGCCAGCGCTTTGGTGCCGAGCGCTGTTTTGGCTCAGGAAGATCCGGTGTTGGAAGCAGTACGCTCAACACTGTTTGGAACAACTTCGGAATTTGAAGGCGGAATGGCGTTTCTGGTGAAACGTGCCAACCCGGATGTTGTTCCCGCGCTGCTGACAGGGCTGCGGTTTTCTGGCCGCCGCCGATATGACATTGCAGACACGATGCAGACCCTGACTGGGGAAACTTTTGGCACCAGCTGGTTTGATTGGATGCTTTGGCAGGAACGTAATCGTGATTTGGTGCCGCATCCATCTTTGATCCCGTTCAAACGCGAAGTGTTGTTAGGCGTGGACGAGAACTTCGCAGACTTCCTGCGACCCGAATATTTGACGCGCGACCGGATGAAGATCCGCTTGGAAGAGATCAGTTGGGGCGGCGTGCGTAAAGATGGGATTCCGTCTTTGGACAATCCAAAGCTGCAAAAGGCGAAAAGAGCCACGTATCTGAAAGGGGACGACCTTGTTTTCGGGGTCGCGATCAATGGGGATGTGCGTGCCTATCCGTTGCGGATCATGGGATGGCACGAAATGTTCAATGAAGTGATTGGTGGCGTACCCGTTGCCTTGGCGTATTGCACCTTGTGTGGATCAGGCATCTTGTTTGAAACGCATGTTGAAGGGCGGGCCAAGCCGCTGGTTTTTGGGTCTTCTGGGTTTTTGTACCGATCCAACAAGCTGATGTTTGACCGGGAAACACATTCGTTGTGGAACCAGTTCACGGGTAAACCCGTTGTGGGGCCTTTGGTAGACAGCAAGATTGCGCTGAAGCAACGCCCTGTTGTGATTACGTCTTGGGACAGTTGGAAAGCTGAGAATCCAGAAACCAAAGTTTTGTCGACGCGAACCGGTCACAAACGGGACTATGGATCTGGCGTTGTCTACAATGACTACTTTTCATCTGATGATCTGATGTTCCCGGCGTTGGTGGATCAGTCGAACCACAAACAAAAAGACTATGTGTTTGCGGTTCGCCAATTTGGCGCGGCACGTGCGTGGCCACTCAAGGCGTTTGAAAGTCAAAATGTCATCAATGATGCAATCGGAGACAGACCATTGGTTTTGGTGGGGGCCGCTTCTGAACGCACAGTACGTGCTTATGAGCGCGCGGGGCACAGGTTTACGAACGTCGAAACCGGGTTGAAGGACGAGAAAGGGCAGATTTGGACTGTGTCGGAAAGCGCGTTAACGGCCCCAGATGGCACAACATTGCCGCGTGTGGCAGGACATATCGCGTATTGGTTTGCGTGGGACAATTATCTGGGAGATGTGGCCAGCGTTTACCGGGGGTGAGTAGCCTTACCAGCGACCCCTTGTGCGTAAAAATAGTGCGCTGAAATAAGTGCCAAGAAGACGCTAAAAACCGGTCATGTTTTTGACTGGCGTGTACCGTTTGGCTTGGGCACAAAAAAAAGGCCGCGTAACCCGCGACCTCTTTAAATCTGGATGATCGTGCGATCAGCCGTTCACGCTGTCTTTCAGCGCTTTTGCAATGGTCATTTTAACCACTTTGTCAGCTGGCTTTTTGAACTGTTCGCCAGTCGCTGGGTTGCGAACCATACGCTCTGGGCGCTCGCGGCAATAGATTTTGCCAACGCCAGGAAGAGTAACAGCACCGCCGCCGCTAACTTCGCTAGTGATGATCCCGCATACAGCGTCAAGTGCTGCCCCTGCAGATTTCTTGTCCGACTCCATCGCGTCCGCCAAAGCGGCCACGAGCTGGGTCTTGGTCATGGGTTTTGCCATTTGTTGTCTCCTTCACGTGCCCGACAATTAGGGCCTCACGAAGGGACTGTAACGGAATGTTGTGTACCCGCACAACGATTAGTGCGCAAAAAAACAGGGAAAAACGCTGTTTTTCGCCTATTTTATTGGGTCAAAGGAAGGCTGTCTCGTCAAATGAGCGTAATTTCCGGCTGTGGATGCGTTCCAAAGGCATTTCGCGCAGGTTTTCCATGGCGCGAATACCAATCATCAAATGGCGCGCAACTTGCGTTTTATAGAAGTCCGAAGCCATACCCGGCAGCTTTAATTCGCCATGCAGCGGCTTATCCGAGACGCACAAAAGCGTGCCATAGGGCACCCGGAAACGATACCCGTTTGCGGCAATCGTGGCGCTTTCCATGTCCAAAGCGATGGCCCGAGATTGGGACAGCCGTTTCACAGGACCAGTATGTTCGCGTAGTTCCCAGTTGCGATTGTCGATGGTGGCAACTGTCCCGGTCCGCATGATGCGTTTTAGTTCGAACCCTTTTAGTTTGGTGACCGAAGCCACGGCTTCTTCCAGCGCGATTTGGATTTCTGCCAGGGCTGGGATTGGGGTCCAAACGGGAAGGTCATCGTCCAGGACATGGTCTTCGCGCAAGTAGGCGTGTGCCAGTACAAAATCACCCAAGGCCTGAGAGTTCCGCAAGCCTGCGCAGTGGCCAACCATAAGCCACGCATGTGGGCGCAAAACTGCAATGTGATCGGTGGCCGTTTTGGCGTTGGATGGCCCGACACCGATGTTTACCAGGGTGATGCCAGACCCATCCGCGCGCTTTAGGTGATATGTGGGCATCTGCGGAAGTTTTGATGGCTGGGTGATGGGTTCATCACCACAGGAAATGCACTGATTTCCGGTAGACACAAATTCGGTATATCCGCTATTTGGATCGTCAATTTGCGATCGGGCATAGGCTTCGAATTCCGACACATAGAACTGGTAGTTTGTGAACAGCACATGATTCTGAAAATGTGCGGGTTCCGTTGCAGTGTAGTGTTCAAGTCGTGCCAAGGAATAGTCGATGCGCTGGGCAGTAAACGGGGCCAGCGGATCCACACCGTTCTTGGAAACATGTGTTCCGTTCACGATGTCATCGTTGGTGTTGCTGAGATCGGGAACATCAAACACATCGCGCAGCGTGAACGTGTTGGCACTATCCTGCGGAACAGAGATCGACGATCCCATTGCAAAATGAACCGGCATTGGCGTGTCTGACAGCCCAATTTCAACTGGCTGCCCGTGGTTTTCGATCAACAGCCCAATTTGCTGTGTCAGGTAGTGTTTGAACAGATCAGGACGTGTAATTGTTGTGGCATACGTGCCGGGCGTTGAGACGTGACCATAGCTTAGGCGGGTATCAACATGCGCGTAAGACGCGGTTTGAAACCGAATTTCCGGATAAAAAGCGCGGATGCGGTTGCTTGGTGCCCCGTTTTCCATGGCAAACAAGAACTTCTCTCTTAGAAATGCTGTGGCCTGATTGTAAAGCATGGTCAGCCGTTCAACGGCCTTCTCAGCGTCATCAAACGTTTCGTGTGCGGGGGCTTGGGGTGTATCAATTGAATTCATGTGATTGGCTCGAATACTGGAATAAAGTTAAAGCTGCGAACATCCACCAGACCAAGGTCTGACAGGCGCAGCTCGGGGATGACAACAAGTGCAAGCAAGGAATGCTGCATGTTTGCGTTGTTTAGGGTGCAGCCGCAGTCCTTCATCGCGGCGATCAGTTTGTCAGCTTTGGCGGCGACGTCTTTGGCAGGTTGGTCTGACATCAGACCGGCAATTGGAAGTTCGACCAATGCCTTTTCGGCGCCATCCGCAAATAGACACATGCCACCGCCGACTTTGGCCAAACGGTTCGCGGCAAGTGCCATGTTGTGGCGGTCAGTTCCAACGACGATCATATGGTGGCTGTCATGGGCTACAGTCGAAGCGATGGCCATCGGCCCCTTATAGCCAAAGCCAGACACAAAGGCATTTGTGACACCGCCAGTGGCTCGATGGCGTTCGACCAATGCGATCTGGCAGGTGTCCCCTTCGCCTTCGACCAAACCGTCCTGGACGGGAAGATCGATCTGCAAAGCTTTGGTGGGTGCCTGATTTTCGACGACGCCAATGACGTTTGCACGGACCGCGTTTGCCCCTTTGGGTGCCGCAATTTCAAAGTCTTTTGCTGATAAACTATGTCCAAGATTAATCGTTTGTCGCGCTGTATCTGGCCAAGGATAATGGGGGCAGTCAGCGGTGATATCGCCTTCAATAGAGACTGTTTTCCCACGTGCTATGACGCATTCGATCGGCAGCGTGGTCAAGTCAGATGTCAAGATCACATCTGCGCGCCGACCGGGTGTCAGGGATCCAAGTTCTCGTTCCAACCCGAAATGCGTGGCTGTATTAATTGTCGCCATTTGCAGGGCAATCAACGGGTCACATCCATAGGCGATAGCGTGCCTAACAACCCGGTTCATGTGGCCGTCATTCACCAATGTGCCCGAGTGGCAATCGTCAGTGCACAAAATGAAGTTGCGCGGATCGAGCCCCTTTTCCGTGATCGCTGTGATTTGGCTTTCGACATCATACCACGCAGACCCCAGCCGCATCATAGAGCGCATGCCTTGGCGCACGCGCGCAATGGCATCTGATTCACAGGTTCCTTCGTGATCATCTGCAGGGCCGCCAGCGACATAGGCCGCGAAACTAGGGCCTAAATCGGGCGAAGCATAATGTCCGCCCACGGTTTTCCCGGCA
>CALHST010000407.1 GCA_938038825.1 uncultured Paracoccaceae bacterium
TGTCACCATGGGCGCTGACGGTAGCGCAGCCTGACAGAGTGTAGACTTCAAATATCGGAGCTCTGGCTGGCTGCGCGGGCCTCTCGTTCTGCGCGCTTGCGGGCGTAATAAGGCTCCATCTTGGACGGACCCCCAGGTGGACGTCGCCCCGTCTTAACGTAGCCATTTTTGGCGCTGATTGGTTTGACCTTCACCTTTGGCGGCACCTTGTCCTGTTCGGCTTTTATATGTTCCAGAACAGCGCTGAGCCGTTTGTTCTCGGTGATCGCCGCGTGGGTGATCTTGCGTTCGGGGTTGAGGATCGAATGGGGCAGGACAACTCCGTTGGCCCGGACTTGAATGCGGCCACATCCATACTCATAGACGTCAACGTATTTGCCGGCGAGGCCGCGTGTCAGTTCATTGACCTCCAGCTTGATGCGTTTGCGATCGTACTTCAGCATCAGATCTTTGGTGACATGACGCTTGTCGCGCAAACAGAAGACTTCGCTCAGTCGATCTGGTTCGATGTTTAGGGCGCGATGCAGGTCGTTTGGCTTGGCAGGGACCTTTGCAAACTTGGCGTTGTAGCGCTCTATGAAACCGCTCAGAAATGCGTTGCCGTCCTCCATCGAGGAGACGGCTGCAAGGCGCAGTTCTTTGACCAATCGGTCTTGTAAAGTCCGGTTTGCGCGCTCGACGCGACCCTTAGCTTGTGAGCTGTTTGCGCACAGAATCTCTACGTTTAGTTCAGCTAAAGCACGACCAAACTGGGTCATGCCGGTCATGTGTTGGTTCGGCTTCGCCACGCGGAAGACCGTGTGTTTGTCACTGTAAAACGCAACGGGGCGACCGTGTTTAAGCAGGTAGCTCTCCAGCGCGGTGAAATAGCTGAACGTGCTTTCCGATTGAACAAATCGCAGTTCCATCAACATGCTGGTCGCGTCATCAATGAAGACGAGGAGGGTGCAGGGACCCGCACGATCCTCGAACCAGCGATGGTCAGAACCGTCGATTTGAACCAACTCTCCAAGGCATTCTCGGCGTAATCTGGGCTGATGGAATGTTCGGCGCTGTTTGCGCGACAGCCAGATGCCATCCTCGATCATCCATTTGCGCAACGTCTCGCGGGATACTTTGAACCCGTCATGTTCGGCCAACATCTCAGCCGCCAAAGTCGGCCCGAAATCCGCATACTTCTCTTTGACCAAAGCCAGAGCGTAATCGCGCTTTGCATTGTGGATCTTGTTGTTTGGGGATTTGCCGCGCGACTTGTGTCGGATCGCTGGCGCGCCTTCGGTTCGATATCGCTTCAGCAACCTGAACATCTGCCGCTTCGTGACGTCCAGCATGTTTGCGCCGTTCTGAACGCTCAACCGTCCGTCATCAACCTGCGCCAACACCTCTATGCGATTTAACTCGCGCTCGCTCATAATCACCCATCCCATACCCAGACTCCCGTTGCTCATTTGAACAAGAGAGTGACATTCCTGAATTGCACAGAGGTGACATTATCGCTTTGCGGCTGTGAACTCACGCTGAAGTGCAGTTCTTGATATGTCGTATTATTCCAACCGGTTCTGGATTTCCATCAGCTTGCTTTCAAAGACCTCGGCCGGGGTGTGGTAGCCGAGGCACTTGCGCGGCGTGGAGTTGAGGTGGTGGCAAATCGACCTCAAATATCGATTTGTCAGCGCCGTCGGTTCGGTTGAACGGGGCAGGTACTTCCGCAGCCTGTTGTTCGTGTTCTCGACGGTGCCTTTCTGGTACGGCGCTTGCGGATCGCAGAACCACGCATCCACGCCGATCCCGGCCTGGAGATGTTTCCAAGCGGAGAACTCAGTGCCTCGGTCGAAGGTGATCGACTGGCGCGCATCGGCGGGCAGGGGAGCGAGCCCCTGGATCAGCGCCTCCATGATCGGTTTGGACTGGCGATCCTCGTTGCGCATGACAACGGCATAGCGGCTGACGCGTTCAACGAGAGACGTCACGTTGACCTTTCCATGCTCCTTGCGGAACATCATCAGATCGCACTCCCAATGGCCAAACTCGGTGCGTTCTGCAACGCGCTCAGGCCTGTGCGACAGGCTTTGGACATCGAAGATATGTGACCGGTTGTGCCTGCGATAGCCGCGAGGTCTGCGGCGGCGGCGATGTTCGGGAAGGTGGCGATAGAACTGTTCGTCGCGGCCATCCTTGGAATAGGCGAAGCGATAGATGGTCTCATGGCTCACACGGATCGGATGGCGCTCATGGCGCATCCGGCCCGCGATCTGTTCTGGCGACCCGTTGCCCGGCAGGCGATTTGGCGATGCCAAATCTGCCGAGAGGGGGCCAGCTTTGAAGCGATCTTCGATGGCATCCTTGAGTTCCGGGTGAACGATCATCTTTCGATGGATGGCGCGGCGTTTCTCGTACATGTCCTGAGCATTCAGCGCGTAGTAGCCGTTCAGCTCAGGCAATTCGTCGTCTGTGTATCGGTTCCGCTTGATGTCCCGGTAGATCGTAGATGGGTCGCGACCCAATCTATCTGCGATCTCAGCGACCGGCATTTTGGCTTCAAGCCAGTTTGCGAGCTTGCGGCGTTCGTCCAGCTTCAGGTGACAGTAGTGGCTCCCCATTCTTCATACTCCGCGCAACTCTCTGTATTCCTACAGAATTTGCACTACGTTTGTGAATCCACCGTGGCGTCCCTAAATCTTATGTAATACATGTTATGGTAATAGAGTTGCTCTAGGTATCATTCCCGGCCGTGTTATTCTCAGACTTGATAGCCTTTTCCAGACATTTTCCTTAAGCTTAAACAAGCAAAGTTATGCGACGACCACGTCGGGGGCAAACTTAGTTCAACATCCATCTTAGGGTGTCTTTCAAACTCCTGCGCGCAGTTTGATC
The DNA here is from genome assembly GCA_938038825.1 of uncultured Paracoccaceae bacterium. GTDB lineage: Bacteria > Pseudomonadota > Alphaproteobacteria > Rhodobacterales > Rhodobacteraceae > Aliishimia. The sequence continues at coordinate 2,875 of CALHST010000407.1, forward strand.
AACGAAAGAGTCGAGCCGCGTGATATCCCCAGTCAGAGTTTTTACCTCGTTGTCACGAACAAACGCGGGGTTGATTGTGACGTCGATGTCATGGCCCGTAAGCTCGCGGCAGAATGTCAAAATATCTTGCAAACGATTGGCTTTTCCAGAGCAAATATTCACCGTTTGCCCTTGGGGCATCACCTCTAACAGGCTTCTATAGGCATGGGCCACGTCGCGTACATCCGAAAAATCTCGGGCAACGTCGATATTGCCAAGCTCGATGCCAGGGGCACGTGTCTTGAAGTGAGAGACGATTTTAGGGACTAGAAATTTGGCGTCCTGGCCCCGCCCCGTATAGTTGAATGGGCGCGCGATCACCAAAGGCAGACGGCTGTTAAACAGACGTGCCATATATTCCATCGCCAGTTTTGAAACCGCATAGTCATTTTCTGGAGCCGGAGGGGTGTCTTCGTGCAAAGGCGCGGCGTCGACATTGCCATAGACATTGGCACTGCTGGCCAAGACCACGCCTTTTTGCCCGCAGCCGCTTTCGGCAATGGCGTCCAACAAGTTTCGCGTGCCAATCAGATTGACACGATAAAAATCTTCGACCGCACCATGCCCCACGAACGCAATTGCGGCCAAGTGTAGAACAGCGTCAGGGCGTATTCTTTCGATGCCCGCGCGCAAAGCTGCAGCATCGTTCAGATTTGCCTGAACGTAGCAAGGATCCGCCTTAGGGGGTGACGCGTTGCCCATGCCCCAGACATCCCAGCCAGCCGCTTCAAGTTCCTGGGCAACATAGTGGCCTGTGAACCCGTATCGGCCAGTGATCAGGACACGAGACCCCGCCATCCTTAAAACGAGATGCCTGTGGCATTTCTCTCTAAGTCTGCCGTGACCATCATCTGGCAAAGCGCCTCCAGAGATGTGGTCGCTTCCCAGTCCAGATCTTGTTTCGCCTTTGAGGCGTCTCCGATCAACAGTTCAACCTCTGCCGGGCGATAGAATTTAGGATTGATCTTCACAAGCGGTTTGTTCGAGCTGACATCCACACC
>CALHST010000408.1 GCA_938038825.1 uncultured Paracoccaceae bacterium
ATACTCATCAAAAACACCTCGAAATTCGCTCAGGCGCGATACACTGCAATTGGCACGACGCTCAACGCGCGCGATCAAGCCATTCCTTGCAATATTCGCATGGCTTGAGGATACTGATCTCAATTTGCAATTGTTTTGCAATCTCACAAGGGTGCCGGGATGATTGTTGAACGAGGCGCAGACTTCATTGCTTTGATCCAAGCGTTCCGATCCGTAGAGCAAGGCGGTGGGCGACTTGTCCTTGTCCGGGGCGAGGCGGGCATTGGGAAATCCACCTTCATCGAGCATTGCCTTTCAGACCTGTCCAAACACCACGACACTGCAATTGCGTGGTGCGATCCGCTGAATACACCGCGCCCACTTGGCCCTATCCGCGATCTTGTGGCCCTTCTGAACCGCAACACGGCAACTCCACTGGAAGAGTCCGATTATTTCGAAGGCTTCGTTGGAAAAGCGCAAAAGGCCAAAGACCCGATGGTGCTTGTTGTCGAGGATCTGCATTGGGCGGATCAAAAATCGCTGGATTGGCTGATGTATGTTGGGCGGCGCTTGTCGCAGCTGCCGGTTCTGCTGATTGGCAGTTACCGGGATGATGAAATCGACTCGACCCATCCGTTGCATCACGCCTTGGCCACCATCTCTGCTGCGCGTAAGACCACTATCGACCTATCTGCGCTGTCTTTGCAGGCCGTGCGCCAACTGGATACGCATCAAAAATACTGCCCCGAAGATTTGCATCGCATCACTGGGGGGCATCCCTTTTTTGTTGCCGAGGTCCTGAATTCAGACAATGGGTCTGACGCGCTCCCTCATTCGGTTTCTGATGTGATCAACGCACGGATTTCGGCGTTGCCAGCCAGCTTGCAACAGTTCCTTGAATTGATCAGTTGCGCACCGGGCGAGCTGACGCAGCCAGTCCTGCAAGCGCTTCACATTCGAAATTTCGGGGCGCTCTGTGACGAAGGGGTTGCCCAGAATATCTTGACGCCCGCTGGACCTTGTTTGAAATTTCGCCACGAGCTGACACGTCTGGCGGTTTGCGCGCGGATGGGCCCTGTCCGCAAACGGGAAAGCCACGCCCTGTTCTTGGCGGCACACCTGCAGCAGCCGGACCCAACACGACAGCTCGACATGGTGGTTTATCATGCCGAAGGCGCGCAAGATCACATGGCGATCTTGGCCTACGCGCCTCTGGCGGCAAACCGGGCAGCAGCGCTTGGCGCGCATCGTGAGGCGGCCATGTTTTTGCAGACAGCCCTGCCCTGCCTTGATGCGGCCGGCCCGGACGTTGCGGCCGAAATTACGGAAAAATGGGCCTATGAGGCGGGATTGTCCCTTGGGATCGACGACGCTGTTATCGCAGCCCGCAAACGCGCAGTGGATCTGTGGACCAAACTGGCGCGGCCTGATCGCGTGGGTGAAAACCTGCGCTGGCTGTCGCGGTCCTACTGGTATCGCGGCGAATCCGAAAAGGCAGAAGCCTATATCCATCAAGCCATTAACGTTCTGGACGGCGAAGCCCTGACCGCGGAAACGGGCAAGGCGTATGCATTGCGCGCCCAGTTCTTCATGCTGAAAGAGGATATGGACGAAGCGGTGAGATGGGCGGCCCGCGCCTTAACAATCGCCGAAGACATGGGCGATTTTGACACCCAAGCGCATGCTTTGAACACGATGGGTTCTGCCAAATTGTTTCGCGGCGATCCGCAGGGCGAAACACTTCTGCGTCAAAGTTTGACCATCGCGCATGACCATGCCCTGCACGAACAAGCGGCGCGGGTTTATACCAACCTGTCCGAATGTCTTATCGAGATGCGCGAATTGGACCGTGCAGAGGCTTTGCTGGAAGAAGGCATTGCTTTTGACACAGCCAATGATTTGGATGCGTGGACCTATTACCTGATTGGGCGCAAAGCGCATTTGCGGTTCGAACAAGATCGCTATGAAGACGCCATTCAAATCGCAGAGTCTGTCTTGAAACAGCCCAATCAGACCCTGTTGATGCAGATGCCCGCACGGATCATTCTGGCGCGTGCGAAACTGCGGCTGGGATATGTGGACGCCGAAGATGTCCTTGATGAAGCCTTGGCCCATGCACAGCAAATCGCAGAGCCGCAGTATTTGGTCACACTGATGGTGGCCAAGATTGAACAGGCTGTGCTGCACCATGATCCTGCCTTGGCACAGGATGCGTTGGACACATTGTCAGGCATGGATGCAGAGGTCTTTAGCGAAAGTAAGCGATGCGACTACCAATTTTGGGCGCATCTGGTCGGTGCATCCCGTCAAACGATGGACGTGACCGGACCCTATGCCCTGTTTCTGACAGGTGACTATGACGCGGCTGCGCGGGGCTTTGACGCACAAGGGGCCGCCTATCTGTCTGGATGGGTCCACGTCGCGCACGGGGCCATCAATCGCGCGGATAAAATTTTTGCGGGCTGCGGTGCCATGGGCGCGCGCCGATCCTTGCGCAAACGGTTCGATATGCAGGCTTTGACGACACAGACGCGTGGTCCATACCATGCCGCCAAGGCGCATCCTTACGAATTGACAGGCAAAGAACAAGCCGTGCTCGTTAAATTGGCAGATGGTAAAAGTAACGCGATGATCGCGCAGGAATTGTCTCGCTCACAGCGCACGATTGAAAACCACGTGTCCTCTATCCTTGCAAAACTAAGCTGTAAAAACAGGCTCGAAGTGGTGTTACGCACGCAAAGCGAGCCATGGATCTTACCTGAAAATTAGGTAGCCCAATCCCCAAAATTGAGTATGCGCACGCATGCGCCGCCCCGACCCGTCATGTTACGTTTTTGTAATTTGAACAGGTATAATTTTGGAGCTTGAAATGCGCTATGAATTAAAAAATGTCGCCATTACATCCTTTAACACGTCAGGCTCAGGTGCCTCGGCGGATCTACCGTCCGAACACGTGACAATCGCCTATACACCGATCAAGGTCAGCTATTCGCACGATGAATTTGAGTTCACCAGCAGCGAAGATGGTGTCGAAAAGCCCAAATTCGAATGGATAGAAATCAAGGCGCCGCCCAAGCCGCCCAGTCATTCCTTGGCCGAAAATGTCGAAGACTTTGTCTTCGGTGAAGATCAGGACCTTGACCCGTTGGGTGGGCTTTTGCTGCCCGCTGTCCAAGCGGCGCATTTCGCAGCGGTCGAAGACGAAACCCACGTGCCTGTTTGGGATGACTTCGCGTTTGGGTGACGGGGTCGTCCGCCACCAAGAAACATGCACCCGTTTTTGAATTGGAGATTTAGATGAACAACCCGTTTCTTTCAGCGGCCATTGTGGCATTGCTTGCCGCCAGCGCTGCTCATGCAGCCCCCATCGGGGCCTTTAGCGAACTTCAGATGTCCCACAGTTTCGTCATCAATGGCGGCACTGTTCCAGAGGGCGTGAGGGTGGACAATTTAGCGTCTACTTTCGAGATAGATGCGGACGCGACAAGCATGGTCGATGATCCAACAGCCGTTCCTTCGCAGTCGAATTTCGTTCAAGTAGGCAATGCATTTGTGGATCCGCCGCTGCCATTTATCTCTCAACGCAACAATGCCAGCCAATTGCCCGGCGGGTTTGAAGGGGCCGCCAGCGGCTATGACGTTGAGGTAACGACCGAAGTTGATCCAAGAGATGACGTGTTTGACACGACACGTCGCAGCATCACGCAAGAGGGATCGGCCAGTGCGATCCTTTTGGACGATACAATTGCGGCTGAAGCCAGTTCTTTTTTCAGAAGCGCACGCAGCTTTTTGTTCACCAATACCACGGATCAGTTGCTGTCGTTCAATATCGCAGGTCAGTTCGACGCGATGCTCAGGGCCGAATATAACGGAGACGACGGGATTGCCCGCGTCGCGGCGGGTTTTGTGTTGGATTTTGTCCTTATCAACGGTGGCGAGATCAACTTTTTCCCCATAACGCCATATCTGACGGCGATTGAAGATGATGATCCAGGAAGCTTTGTGAATCACCTTCTTCAAACGGATCCAGATGCAACCAGGGATCTGGTGTTTAGTGCATCCGCCTCTGCAACGGGTTCCGGTGGGACAACCCTGGCGTCTTTTGACGGCAGTCAAAGCTATGTGTTTGGGGTGACCCTTGACCCCAACGCGCAGTTGTTGTTGCGCACGTCATATTCACAAGCCAATTCCGTAGAACACATCCCCTTGGCGGACGTACCGCCCGTGCCGTTACCCGCAGGAGGAGTCCTTTTGCTGACCGGGGTATTCGGCTTCGCGGCGATCCGCAGGCGTCGTGGTTAAGCCAGTTTGAAAATGTCACTTCTCCCATTCAGGACATGAAAATGTATCAGAAATTTGCATATCTCATCGGTTTATCAGCCGTGATGGGGGCGGTGCCCTTAGCGGTCAGTGCGGCGTCATTAGATCCGTTTGTGGCGCGCGCGCAGGTTCGGTTTTTGCCGGACAACGAAATTAGCGAAGCCGAAGGGCCGCTGCGCGCAGTGGCGCGGGTCGCGCCGTTTACAGGCGCTCGTGGTGAATC
>CALHST010000409.1 GCA_938038825.1 uncultured Paracoccaceae bacterium
ATGTTCTTAACCAATTTGTCAGCGGCGTCTTTCGATGCAGTCGGTTTCTTCGTCATCTCGATCTCCTAATCGATAAGATGAACCAGAAATCCTCCTCAATTCAAATCCTCAAATCTGTCCAACGGGTGCTGACGTCAGACAATAACGAGCGCAATGAACGTCTGTATCTGAACCGTAGCGAGCTGCGTGCCTTTTTGGATGTGGCGCAACAAGCACCGCTGTATCAACGCACCTTTGCGCTGACGCTGGCCTATACCGGGGTGCGGGTGTCTGAGGCTCTGGCACTGCGTCAGACATCAATCCAGCTACCCGAACGAGTGTTGTCTGTTTCAACCCTTAAGCGGCGCAAGCACGTCATCCGAGAGATACCCCTCCCTACCCCGCTCGTCTCAGAAATTTCCAAACTTGGCAGCGAACCTGTCGGCTTGCTATGGAGCGCCGGGGGCCGCCCCCTGCCTCGCATCACCGCGTACCGTTGGATCAAGACGATCATGGCTGAGGCCGAGATTTCCGGAGCCAAAGCCTGCCCCAAAGGACTAAGACACTCCTTTGGCGTCCGGGCGGTTTTATCAGGCGTTCCACTTCACATGCTGCAGCTTTGGTTAGGCCATGCGTCGATGCGAACGACGGCTATCTACGCTACCGTCTTAGGCAAGGAGCAGTTAGAGCTGTCCGATTTAATGTGGTGAGGCGAACGGCCGAACCAAGTCCCGGTGACACCAAACGAAACACGCCTGTTCTCAGACGAGATCGATCTCAATTATCTTCAAATATACTTCGTATGGAAAAGGTTAATTTTTTCGATCAAATAGGGATCGAGACGGGTACAAAAGACGAACAGGCGTACCAATCCCTCATGATTGATCAAAAAAGCAACTGCTAATCCACCAATCTAGTCAAGGGAAAGAGCTTTCCCAGCAGCCATGATGTTGCGCGACAAACAGGCCAGTTATTGCTCCTAGCGCAGTCATTCATATAATCTGAAAGAGCTTCCATCCTACACCTCCAATGGTAAAATCAATCAACCTGTGATGAAGCTCAAAATAGTCCCAAATCGTGGCAATCAATGGTAAAAATGATGCGTTAACCATTTGTTAACAATTGGAGCTAAATCAGCAGCCGACGGAACAACACGGAAAGAATGTTCGGGTAGATCAGCTCGCAGCGATTTATGAGAAAGTCGAGATGCTAACAAAAACCTATACCAGCGCATGGCATCCTGCGCACATAGGTACCGCATGATCCCAGATTGCAAGCCAGGCTCCCTCTGCGCAAGCAAAGCTACTAATTGATTAACTTTCATCTGCAACAAATAGTGATCCGTTGAACATAGTTGCTCATAGCCCACCGCACCAACAATAGCCTGAAAATACAGGCTTTTTACAACCCTCACCTCATCTGAAACACTGCCGATACATGCTCAAACAAGGAGGTATCACATGTTCGGATTTAGAATGCGCAACCCACACAACCGTCGTCCCAGAAATGTTCGGGCTCGAGACGGTCATGTCCGTCTTACCGGTGCTGAAAGGCGGCGACGCTGCAAAAATTCTGGTCTAACCAAAAAGCAGCATACGCGTGTTATCAAAGAAAACCGCGCCTACAAGAAGGGTCGCTCAGGCTATCGCGGCAAGGAATTTTGATACAGATAAAAATCTAGAAGACGGTCCTGAGCCCCCAAAGGGCGCTCAGTGGCTTCTTCTGTTCCATCATTTCTTTCTGCTTTTGCTGATCACCTTTGTGATCTGAAAAGACGTTTGCATACAGTTAAGTCAAAAGTTGATGTAACGACACAATCAATCTCGCAGATCATAACTACAGGTCAACGCGAATCATGCATGCCTAGGGAATGTCCAGAATGCAAGTTTCGACCGCAGCATAGCAAGGTACAGCTGGACGACAGCTCTGGGCCGCTAGCCTTGCGGTCTGTGAGTTCGTCCGTTGGCTGATTTTGCAGTCGCACCAAATTTCCGGAGTTTTTCGGATCATTTCTAAGCAAGTACGTTGAACCCGGAACACGGTCGACCCGATCTGACGATGACATCGACCTCGCTCATATTCGATTTTATGGCCCTGATGCCATTCGCTGCACCCGCAAAGCCGCATGAAGGTCGGGCTCACACATCGTGGGACAAACCGGGCTTTTGCAGGTGCGGCTATTGCTCACGCAGCATTCGTTCGCAGGTGCCGTACGTTCATTGCTGTGCCGCGGCAAATGGCCCGAACCGGTCATTCACATTGGCAGATTGCGCAGGAACCAAGACCGCGCTTTTGCGGCGCCTTCTGCCAATACGAAAGACGCGGGGCAAAGCTGGTGCTGGTTTGTCGGATGCAAGCATCTTCTTTCCGGGTAGTCTGGGCGTTGAGTTTAAGCACAGGCTTCTTCGTCATTGATCTGACTGCAATGACGTTCATTCGGAGCGAGTGGGGCCTATCCAGCGTGCCCAACACGCTCGCTTTCGATGTGTAGAAAATATGAGCAACCAAGCAAAGAGTGCTCAATTTGGTCGCGGGCAAGAGGATTGAGTGCGCACGCAGACTGCGGCCTCTTGACGTTCCCTGACCAGTCTCAAACGACGGCACCATGAACCGTGACCTGCGCATTCTAGTCGTCGAGCCTGACCCCGAACGCGTGCTTGGCATTATCAACGCCCTGACGGATGCCGGGTGGTCGGATGTCAAAGCGCTTGCGCAGATCTCGGCGTTGGACCGCACGGTCAGGGAATTCAAGCCAGATATCGTTCTGATCGATCTGACGAACCCCGATCGAGACACGCTTGAACATATCTCCTTTGCCACCGAAACCTCCAAACGCGCTGTGGCACTGTTTGTCGATCAAACCGACGACGCCCTGACGCAGGCGGCGCTCAACGCCGGGGTCAGCGCCTATGTTGTTGATGGCCTCAAGATGGAGCGGATCAAGTCGGTTCTTGAAACTGCCATCGCGCGTTTCAAGGTCATGCGACAGATGCAGTCGGAACTGGATGCCGCCAAACAGGCGCTTGAGGATCGCAAGACAATCGACCGCGCAAAGGGCATCCTGATGCGCCAGCGCACTTTGTCAGAGGACGAGGCCTATACGCTGTTGCGCAAAACGGCCATGGGACAAAACCGCAAGGTCATCGACGTAGCGCAAGCTCTGGTGACGGCTGCGGATTTGTTATCATGACCGACCGTGTTTTGAATTGCGGGTATGTTCCGCTTGTGGATTGTGCGCCTCTGGTGATCGCAAGGGAGCTTGGGTTTGCCGCCGAAGAGGGGCTTGCCCTCAATCTTGTTGCACAACCTTCGTGGTCTGCCCTGCGAGACATGCTTGCTCTGGGTCATCTGGACGCCGCACATATGCTGTCGCCGATGCCCGTTGCCATGTCGATCGGGCTGGGTGGATTGTCCGCGCAGATTGATGCGCTGATGGTTCTGTCGGTGAATGGCACGGTTTTCGGGGTGTCGAATGGGATCGCGGCAGAGCTGGGCGAGGTCCGGTTTGGCGATGCGCTGGGGCTTTTGAAGGCACTGGCGGCGCGCAGGTCTGGCCCGCTGAGGATCGGCGTTCCGTTTCACTATTCCATGCACCGTCTACTGATGAACTATTGGACATCATCGCTGGAGGGCCTCAGGATCGAAGAGATCACCGTGCCGCCACCGCGGATGGCCGATGCGGTTGCCGAAGGGTTCGTTGATGCGTTCTGGGTCGGTGAACCTTGGGGCAGTGTTGCGGTTCAGCAGAACGTCGGGCGGTTGATGATGGCCGGCCAGGACGTCTGGAACTTTGCGCCTGAAAAGGTTCTGGCCGTCCGTCATGACTGGGCTGACACCAACGAGGACACGGCCCGCAGGGTGATGCGCGCAGTATACAGGGCGTCTGCGTGGCTGGATGCGCGCACCAACCGCACGCTCGCCGTCGAAATTCTGGCCCGTAGCGAACACCTCAGCATGTCGCCTGATTTGATAGATCCTGCCCTGTCGGGCCAGATTACACCCTTGTTGAACCACGCGCCCGAAGCGGTGGCGCGTTTCGTGCAGTTTCACAAGCACGCCGCATCTTTTCCATGGCGCAGTCAGGCGGCGTGGATCGCGCAACAGCTGGGCGCGGATCCTGCGGGCATCCAGAAGGCCAAGGCCTGTTTTCGCTCGGATCTCTATCGCCAGAACTTAAGCGGGATCGGGGCCGACATGCCGGGGGCATCTGAAAAAGTCGAGGGCGCGTTGAGGTATGAAACCGCAGTGGCATCAACGGCCGGTCATATGATTCTTGCACCGGATGCCTTTTTTGATGGCAGAACCTTCGACTTTCCGGCTGAGAACTGATGAAAAGTCAGGCACTTTCTGCATTGCAGCAAAATTCTTCGCGGCTTTGCAGCATTCTAGTTGCGGATCGTGCGGTTTGCCCACCATCCTAAGGCCAAGGGGCAACGACGCCCACTGATCCGCGCTGACCGACGCAGGCCGCGCATTATCCATGAGCAACGCCGCTCGTAGGGACCACGGACCTCCTCCCCCGTGATCTTTACGTGCGGCGTTTTTTGTTTCGCCCCATGCGGGCCCAGAAAGGAACAGACAATGAAGAATACAATCGCGATGCTTTTGGCGTCATCCAGCCTGTTGGCGACAGCCGCCGCAGCCCAGTCCCTTGACCTGGAAAAGGAGGACCTGACACTTGGCTTCATCAAGCTGACCGATATGGCACCTTTGGCCGTCGCCTATGAACTGGGCTATTTCGAGGACGAGGGCCTTTTCGTAACGCTTGAAGCACAGGCCAACTGGAAGGTGCTGCTGGATGGTGTCATCAGCGGAGAGCTGGACGGTGCCCACATGCTGGCCGGCCAACCGTTGGCGGCAACCATCGGCTACGGCACCGAAGCGCACATCATCACGCCGTTTTCAATGGACCTGAACGGCAACGCGATCACGGTGTCCAACGAAATCTGGGAAGAGATGCGCCCCAATGTACCGCTGATGGACGATGGCCGTCCGCAGCACCCGATCAGCGCCGCTGCACTGGCCCCGGTGGTTGAGGATTACAAGGACCGGGGCGTGTCATTCAACATGGGCATGGTGTTCCCCGTCTCGACCCACAACTACGAAATCCGGTATTGGCTGGCCGCCGGCGGGCTTGAGCCTGGCTATTACAGCGAGCAGGACATTTCGGGTCAAATCGGGGCCGACGTGCTTCTGTCTGTGACCCCACCCCCACAAATGCCCGCCACGATGGAGGCCGGCACGATCTTCGGCTACGCCGTGGGTGAGCCATGGAACCAACAGGCCGTGTTCAAGAATATCGGTGTGCCGGTGATCACCGATTACGACATGTGGAAAAACAACCCCGAGAAAGTGTTCGGGATCACAGCCGAGTTTGCCGAAGAAAACCCAAACACCACGCTCGCGCTGACCAAGGCGTTGATCCGGGCGGCCATCTGGCTGGATGAAAACGAAAACGCCAACCGCGAAGAGGCGGTGCAGATGTTGTCGCGGCCCGAATATGTCGGTGCGGATGCGGAAGTTATCGCCAACTCCATGACCGGGTTCTTTGAGTTTGAGAAAGGCGATGTGCGTCCGGCCCCTGATTTCAACGTGTTCTTTCGCTACAACGCGACCTACCCGTTCTATTCCGACGCGATCTGGTATCTGACGCAGATGCGCCGCTGGGGCCAGATTGCTGAGACGAAGCCTGACGCGTGGTATGTCGAAACGGCAGCAGAGGTCTATCGCCCCGACATCTATCTTGAGGCCGCCCGCCTGCTGGTGGATGACGGCATGGCCAATGAGGCGGATTTCCCTTGGGACAGCGACGGCTTCAAGGAGGCAACGCCAGCCGCCGATATCATTGACGCCATCCCCTTCGATGGGCGCACACCAAATGCCTATATCGACAGCCTGCCCATTGGCCTGAAATCCGGCCAAACCGTTCAGGATGGCGAAATCCAAGGCTAACCCGAACGGCCCACTGCGCGCTGATGCGGGGTGGGCCGTTTCTTTTCCCTTTTCGACAGCAGCAGTTGGACCTTCGATATGACCGCGATTGACCCCACCACACTCGACACTGAGGCTCGCCGCCAGCAACGGTTTGCCCGGATCAACAAGGCGGACGCTTGGTTTCGCGTGTTGGGTCTGGCCTGGGTAACCCCGATCCTGCGGGCCGCTTTCGGGGACAACCCGCGCGCGCAGGCTGGTGAAATCTGGCGACTGCTGGGGGTCCCTGTTTTGGCAATTGCCGTGTTCATCGGCCTTTGGGCCACCCTTGCCCCACAGGTTCAGACCTCGTTGGGGGCCGTGCCTGGCCCCGCCCAGGTCTGGGAGCAGGTCGGCGAATTGCGCGCAGACACCGTGCGCGAGGGAGAGCGCGAACAGGCGTTCTATGAGCGTCAGGCAGACCGCAACGCAAAGCATATTGCGAATGGCGAGCCCGACAAAGTCCGCGACCGCGTCTATACCGGCAAGCCCACATATTACGACCAGATATGGACCTCAATCAAAACGGTCTTCTTTGGTTTTCTGATCGCATCTGTCGTGGCCATCCCGCTGGGTATCGCCGCGGGGCTGTCGGCCACGGCCAATGCTGCGCTGAACCCACTGATCCAGATTTTCAAACCCGTATCGCCGCTGGCTTGGCTGCCCATTGTGACGATGATCGTCTCTGCGGCCTATACGGCCAATGACGGCATGTTCTCCAAGTCGTTCCTGATTTCGGCAATCACCGTGACGCTGTGCTCGCTTTGGCCGACATTGATCAACACGGCATTGGGCGTGAGCAGCATCGACAAGGACCTTGTCAGCGTCAGCCGCGTGCTGAAGATGAACACCTACACCAAGATCACAAAGCTGGTTCTGCCCTCTGCGCTGCCCTTGATTTTCACCGGTCTGCGCCTGTCGCTTGGTGTCGGCTGGATGGTGTTGATTGCGGCGGAAATGCTGGCCCAGAACCCGGGCTTGGGCAAATTCGTCTGGGATGAGTTTCAGAACGGCAGCTCGCAATCGCTGGCGCGCATCATGGTTGCGGTCTTCACCATCGGGATCATCGGCTTCCTGCTGGACCGCGTGATGTATGCGCTGCAGTCCATGTTTACATTCTCGAACAACCGGTGAGCGATATGATCCTGTCCCTCAAAGACGCTTGCAAAAGTTACGGCGACACGCCGGTTCTCAAAAACATCAACCTGGATGTGGCGGAAGGTGAATTCGTGGTCCTGCTGGGCTTCTCCGGCACTGGCAAGACCACGTTGATCAACTTGTTGGCGGGGCTCGAACCGCCCACCAGCGGCGCGGTAACGTTCAAAGGCGCGCCGATCACTGAGCCGAGCCGCGAACGCGGGGTCATTTTCCAAAGTTATTCGCTGATGCCCTGGCTGACCGTGCAAGGTAATGTGGCGCTGGCCGTCGACACCATGTTCCCTGATCTGCCAAGGGCAGAACGAAGCGCCAAGGTGGATCATTATGTCGGCATGGTGGGCCTCAGCCCCGCCGCCAGCCGCCGCCCGGCTGAGCTGTCTGGTGGGATGCGCCAGCGGGTCAATGTGGCGCGCGCCCTGGCAATGGACCCGGAGGTCTTGCTCCTTGATGAGCCGCTTTCCGCGCTCGACGCACTCACCCGCGCCAACCTGGCCGACGAGATTGAAGCGATCTGGGACGCCGACAAAAAGACCTGTGTGCTGATCACCAACGACGTAGACGAGGCGATCATTTTGGCGGATCGCATCATCGCGCTGAACCCTGACGGCACATTGGGCGATGAATTCAGCGTCGACATCCCCCGCCCCCGTGACCGCGTGGCGATGAACACGGACGAGGCGTTCAAAGCCCTGCGCGCGCAAGTGACAAACTACCTGATGGACGTGGGCATCGCCGCGAAGGTGGAAGAGACGCGGTTGTTGCCCAACGTGACCCCGATCCACGGCGTGCCTGCCGCGGTGGCCCGGGCGCAAGAAGGCGGGATTGAAGAAAAATTCCTCAACTTCTCACAACTCGACAAGGTTTATCCTACACCCAAAGGCCCGCTGACCGTGGTGGAAGGCTTCGATCTGAAGATCAACAAGGGCGAATTTATCTCGCTCATCGGTCATTCTGGCTGTGGTAAATCGACGGTGCTGACCATGGCAGCGGGGCTGAACCCGATCTCCAAGGGCGCGATCCGGCTAGATGGCTGGAACGTGGAAGGCGCGGACCCCGAACGCGCGGTGGTGTTCCAGTCGCCGAACCTGTTCCCGTGGCTCACGGCAAAGGAAAACGTGGCGATTGGCGTGGACAAGGTCTACCCGCGCGCCAGCCAGGCCGAACGTCGGGACGTGGTCGAATACTACCTCGAACGGGTTGGTCTGGCCGACAGCATGGACAAGGGCGCCGCTGATCTGTCCAACGGCATGAAACAGCGCGTCGGCATTGCACGGGCCTTCGCGCTCTCCCCCAAACTGCTGCTGCTTGATGAACCGTTCGGAATGCTTGACAGCCTGACCCGTTGGGAGCTGCAAGAGGTGCTGATGGAAGTCTGGTCGCGCACCAAGGTGACTGCGATCTGCGTGACCCATGACGTTGATGAAGCCATTTTGTTGGCCGACCGCGTCGTGATGATGACCAACGGGCCGCAGGCCACGATTGGCAAAATCACCAACGTCGATTTGCCCCGCCCGCGCACCCGCAAGGCGCTTTTGGAACATCCCGACTACTACGCTTACCGCCAGGAAGTTCTGGATTTCCTCGAAGAATATGAGCACGGCGCAAAACCCAAATCAAAACCCAAAGCCATCGCAGCGGAGTAGGACATGACACAGAAGTTAATCGTCATCGGCGCAGGCATGGCCACGGGGCGCATGTTGGAGGCGTTGGTTGAGGCCGATGCAGAATACGAGATCACACTGATCAACGGCGAGCCGCGGGGGAACTACAATCGCATCATGTTGTCGCCCGTCTTGTCCGGCGAAAAGACCTACGCTGAGATCGTGACGCATGATGACGTTTGGTATGCGGACCACGGCATCACAACCCGCTTTGGGTGTTTCGTCGATGCGGTGGACTGCGCGGCCAAAACGGTCACCCTCACGACAGGCGAGGCTCTAACCTACGACAAACTGGTGTTCGGCACAGGGTCCAACCCCTTCATGATCCCCTTCCCTGGTCACGATCTGGATGGCGTCATCGCTTACCGAGATCTGGAGGACACCCAAAAGATGATGGGCCTTGGCCCCGACAGCAAATGTGTCGTGATCGGCGGTGGTTTGCTTGGTCTGGAAGCGGCGGCGGGCATGGCTGCGCGCGGGGTCGATGTGACCGTCGTGCACATAATGGGCCACCTGATGGAACGCCAGCTGGATGAGGCGGCGGGCTATCTTTTGCGCAAGGCGCTCGTGGACAAGGGCATATCCATCAAATGCAGCGCCAACTCAAAAGAAATTCTGGGCGAGAATGGTCACGTCAAGGCGCTGTTGCTGGATGACGGCACCGAACTGCCCTGCGATCTGCTGGTTATGGCCGTGGGCATTCGCCCCAATGTGAAGCTGGCGCAGGACGCAGGGCTGGCAGTGGGCAAAGGCATTCACGTGGATGATCAGATGATCACCTCGGACGCCGACATTCTTGCTGTCGGGGAATGTGTTGAACATGACGGCGCGATCTTTGGGCTTGTGGCGCCTCTGTATGATCAGGCCAAGGTGGCCGCGCAATCGTTGATGGGAAAAGACGCGGCGTTTGTGCAAAAAGAGCTGTCAACAAAGTTGAAGGTCACGGGCTGTGATCTGTTCAGTGCGGGTGATTTTGCAGACGGCGACGGGCGCGAGGACATCGTGTTCCGCGATCCCGGACGGGGTGTTTATCGCCGCTTGGTCATTGAAAACAACATCGTCAAAGGCGCGGTGATGTATGGGGACACTGCCGACAGCAACTGGTTCTTCGGCCTGATCCGCGACAAGACTGATATCAGCGATATGCGCGACACGCTGATCTTTGGCCCTGCCTATCAAGGGGGGACCCCCCTGGACCCTTTAGCAGTTGTTGCAGCCTTACCGCGTGATGCGGAGATCTGTGGCTGCAACGGAATCTGCAAAGGGCAAATCGAAGACGCCATCGCGGCGGGTGCCTGTGATCTGGGCGCGATCAAAGCCACGACCAAGGCGAGCGCGTCCTGCGGGACCTGTACGGGCCTCGTAGAACAGGTGCTGGCCGTCACATTGGGCGACGATTTCGTCGTGCCCGCGGCGGCGGCAATTTGCGGCTGCATCGACATGACCCATGAAGACCTGCGCCGCATGATCAAAAGTCAGCGCCTCACCTCTATGCCTGCCGTTTGGCAGGAATGCGGCTGGAAAACATCCTGTGGCTGCCACATCTGCCGCCCTGCGTTGAATTTCTATCTGCTGGCCGATTGGCCGCTGGAATATCAAGACGACCCGCAATCGCGGTTTATCAACGAACGCAAGCACGCCAACATCCAAAAGGACGGTACGTTTTCCGTGGTGCCACGCATGTGGGGCGGCATCACGACGCCAGACGAATTACGTGCGATTGCCGATGCGGCGGACAAATACAGGGTGCCGACCGTCAAGGTCACGGGTGGGCAGCGGATCGACTTGCTGGGCGTGAAGGGTGAGGATTTACCAGCCATCTGGGCCGATCTAAACGCCGCTGGCATGGTGTCGGGCTATGCCTATTCCAAGGGGCTGCGTACGGTGAAAACCTGCGTGGGCACAGATCACTGCCGGTTTGGCACGCAGGATTCCACGGGTCTGGGCATCAAACTGGAACAAACACTCCATGGGTCATGGACGCCGCACAAGTTGAAGCTTGGCGTGTCCGGCTGCCCGCGCAATTGTGCTGAGGCCACGTGCAAAGACATCGGCGTTGTTTGTGTGGAGTCCGGCTATCATATCAGCATCGGCGGTGCCGCTGGCATGGATGTCAAGGAAACCGAACTGCTGTGTCAGGTCGATACCGAAGAAGATGCTATTCTGGTCATCAAGGCTGTTACGCAGCTTTACCGTGAAAACGCTAGGTATCTCGACCGGATTTATAAATGGATGGCCAAGGTTGGGCTGGACTGGATCAAGGAACGTGTTGAAACCGAACGGGATGCGCTGGTTGAACGATTTGAGCTCAGCCAGACGATCTATCGCCATGATCCATGGGCAGATCATGTCGTAAAGCAAACGGAACGCTATCGGCCCCTCGCCAATCTGTCATTGGAGGCCGCCGAATGACCGATTGGATCGATATCGCCCCGCTAGAAAACGTACCGGCGCGTGGTGCACGGGTGATCAAGACCGCGCTTGGCTGTGTGGCTGTGTTTCGGACCGCCGATGATCATGTCTTTGCGCTTGATAATGCCTGCCCGCACAAGGCGGGGCCTTTGGCCGACGGGATTGTGCACGGCACCTCCGTCACTTGTCCGCTGCACAACTGGGTGATTTCGCTGGAAACAGGCGAGGCGCAGGGCGCGGATGAGGGCCGCGTGGCGACCTACCCCGCCCGCGTCGAAAGGGGGCGCATCCTGCTCAACCGAACCTTCCTGCAAGCGGGCAGAACTGACGAGGCCGCCGCATGACCCTGACCCGCACAACCTGCCCCTATTGCGGCGTGGGCTGCGGGGTTCTGGCGGGGGCTGATGGTACGATCAAGGGCGACCCCGACCATCCGGCGAATTTCGGGCGGCTGTGTTCCAAAGGGGCTGCCTTGGGTGAGACGATTGATCTGGACGGGCGGTTGCTCGCGCCCAAGGTCCGTGGGGTGACGACCGATTGGGACAGCGCCCTTGATCTGGTGGCCTCGAAATTCAGCGCGGCAATTGCCGAACATGGCTCCGACAGCGTAGCCTTCTACGCGTCGGGCCAGCTTTTGACCGAGGACTACTATGTCGCCAACAAGCTGATGAAAGGCTTCATCGGGTCCGCAAATATCGACACCAATTCGCGTCTGTGCATGGCATCCAGCGTGGCAGGCCACAAACGCGCCTTCGGCACCGACACCGTGCCCGGAACCTACGAAGATCTTGAGCAGGCGGACCTGATTGTGCTGGTGGGATCGAACCTCGCGTGGTGCCATCCGGTTTTGTACCAAAGAATTGCCGCCGCAAAAGAGGCGCGGCCCGCCATGCGCATCGTCAACATTGACCCGCGCCGCACCGCCACCAGCGATCTGGCCGATCTGCACCTGTCCATCGCTCCTGACGGCGATGTCGCCTTGTTCAACAGGTTGCTGGCGCATCTGGCAAAGACAGAACAGATCGACGCGGCCTTTACATCCGAGCATGTGAACGGCGTGGCCGACGCAATGCGTTCGGCGTGCGCCTCGGACCTCAAGGACACGGGCCTGACGGCGCATGACCTTGCCGCGTTCTTTCAGCTCTGGGCTGAAACGGACAGGGTCGTCACCGTCTATTCCCAAGGGGTGAACCAGTCCCAAAGCGGCACTGACAAAGTCAATGCGATCCTGAACTGTCACCTTGCGACGGGGCGGATCGGCAAGCCCGGGTGCGGTCCGTTTTCTGTCACCGGCCAACCCAATGCCATGGGAGGCCGCGAGGTGGGCGGGCTGGCCAATATGCTGGCCAACCATCTGGAGATCGATAATCCGGCCCATCGCGCCGCCGTGCAAGAGTTTTGGAACAGCCCGGCGATCTGCCCTAAACCGGGGCTCAAGGCGGTCGATCTGTTTCAGGCCTGCGCTGACGGAAAGATCAAGGCGCTCTGGATCATGTCCACCAACCCCGCCGTGTCCATGCCCGATAGCGATGCCGTGGCCAAGGCGATTGCCAATGTCCCGTTCGTCGTCACCTCGGACATGATCGAAAAGACGGACACCAATGCGTTGGCCGATGTGCTTTTGCCCGCCGCTGGCTGGGGCGAAAAGGACGGCACCGTCACGAACTCCGAACGCCGTATTTCGCGCCAGCGGGCGTTCCTGAAAACACCGGGCGAGGCGCGCCCCGATTGGCGGATCGTAAGCGATGTGGCCGCGCGGATGGGATATGGTGAGGCCTTTCCTTATCGTTCACCAGCCGAAATCTTCGCGGAATACGTGGCACTGGATGCCGCACTCTCGCCGTTCTCGCGCGATCTGGACCTCAGCATCTTTGCCGACGCCGACTATGCCGGGCTGATCCCGACGCAATGGCCACAGAACGGGAAACGCTTTTTCGCGGATGGGCAGTTCTATCACCCCGACGGCAAGGCTCGCATGATTGCAGTGACGTCGCCCAAGCTGTCAAAGCCAAGATATGCCCTGAACACCGGCCGCAACCGCGATCAGTGGCATACGATGACGCGCACGGGAAAATCCGCGCGGTTGGGCGCGCATCTGGCGGAACCTTACGTTGAAATCCACCCCGCCGATGCAATCAAATTGGGGGCCTCCCCTGGTGCGATCATCGACGTCGAAAGCCTCTATGGCGCGTCTCGGCTGCGCGCATTGATCACCGATCGCGCCCCAAAGGGCCAGTTGTTTGCGCCGATGCATTGGACACGGCAACAGACCAATCGTGCGACGATCAACAGCCTAACCGCGCCTGTGGTTGATCCCGTTTCAGGGCAGCCCGCACTTAAGGCTGGCGCGGTGACGGCACAGGTGTATCGCGCAAAATGGTACGGATTTCTTGCCAGCGGCCAACACCCCGCAGCGCAAACGCCTTATGCGGCAACGGCCCGCACTGCGACAGGGTGGCGGGCGGAATTGGCGGGTCGCAAGATGCCCGCAGATTGGGTGACCGAAGCACGACTGCTCACGGGACTGGATGTGGCCGAGGCGTCAATCCAAACCGACGCCGCCAGTGGTGCCGCCCGTGTGGCTCTTGTGCGGGATGGCGTGATCGCCGCACTCTTGTTCGTCGCACCGCGCCCCGTTGTGGTCGCCCGCACCGCTGTTATCGCGGCCATCGGCACCGATACCGCTCCGCTAGCCGCGCTTGCCGGACGCAGTGCCGCCAATTTGCCCGATCCCGGGGCTACGGTTTGCGCCTGTTTCAATGTCGGGCGCAACACATTGATCTCGGCCATTGCAAATGGCGCAGGCACCGTTGTGGCCTTGGGTCAAGCGACCTGCGCAGGCACGAATTGCGGGTCGTGCAAACCCGAACTCCAATCCCTGATCGCCGGGGCGTCGACCCCGATGGCCGCCGAGTGAGTATTGCACCCTTCGTCCGGGTCGTCGCCCGCGGCGCAGGGCGGGCACGGCCCTTGACCCTGCCCGAAGCACAGGAGGCCATGTCGCTCATCCTGCAAGGTGAGGCTGCACCCGAGGCCATCGGCGCGCTTTTGATGGTCCTGCGGTTGCGTGGCGAGACACCGGAAGAGATTGCCGGATTTACCGCCGCTCTGCGGCACCATGTGTCCGGCACACTTGCTGCGGCAGATCTTGATTGGCCATCTTATGCCGCAGGACGCAGCCGTGGTGCGCCGCTGTTCCTTCTGGCGGCACGCTTGGTCGCGCAGGCGGGATATCGCGTGTCAATCCACGGCAGGAACTCCCATCAGGCCTCCAGCGCCTCGGTGCGCGACGCAATCGATCTGGCCGGGCCGGCCGTGAGCTATACACCGCTTGAAACGCTCAGCCCTGCGGCTTTCAACTTGCTGAATTTGCGCGACACCTTCGGTCTTCGCTCGTGTATCAACACCGTCCTGCGGATGTGGAACCCGTCGCAGGCCCCTGTCAGCGTGCAGGGCGTATTCCATCCATCGTATCGCGGTCTGCAAGCACAAGCGGCTGACCTGCTGGGCCAACGCGACTTGGCGATCATCAAAGGCGGCGGGGGCGAATTTGAACGCCACCCCTCAAAGGACGTTGCGGTCTTCGGTCTGCGCGACGGTGCCCATGCCAAACATACCGCTGCCGCTTTGCTGGATGACACCCGCCGTTTGCACGAACAGGGCAGCGGCGTGGACCTGCGCAGCCTCTGGCACGGAGTGATCGAAGACGACTTTGCAGTTGCGACCGTCACCGGCACTGCCGCACTCGTGCTCTTTGCGCTCAAAGCCGCACCTACCCTGAACGATGCCGATCACATGGCCCGCGCCCTTTGGGCCGTGCGCCACCAGCCAGAAAGCCTCTCCGCATGAAAACCTTTCCGATGTTCCTGCAAATGGCAGGCCGCCGCGTTGTCATTGTGGGCGGCGGGGAACAGGCCGCGCAGAAGACGCGGCTGATCCTGAAGACCCAGGCGAAGATTGACGTTCTGGCGCAAAACCTGGATCCTGAACTCTCGGACCTCGCAATGGCGGGGCGGATCACCCACCATGACGGCCCAATCACACCAGCCAGCTTTCAAACCACTGCACTGGTCTTTGTCGCTACCGGCTGCCCGGGTATGGATATGGCGCTGCACGCCTTGGCCAAAGCGGCGGGGGCCACGGTGAATGTGGTGGACCAACCGGACCTGTGTGACGCGATCACACCCTCTATCGTCGACCGCGATCCGGTCGTTGTCGCTATCGGAACGGAAGGCACAGCGCCCGTGCTGGCCCGTCAAATCAAAACAAAACTGGAAGAAGGCCTTGAGCCTCGATTGGGCGATCTTGCCGCCCTCGCAGGCCGAATGCGGTCGGCCGCAGCCGCAAGACTTGCCCCCCGCGCGCGGCGTGACCTGTGGCGCTGGGTGTTTAACGAAACGCCGCGCCACCTGTTCGCAAGCGGGGCCGAAAGGGAAACGGCAAAAGTCATCAAGGAGGCCATTGAGACGGGTGAATTTGGCACAACCGACGGGGGCAGCGTCAGCCTTGTGGGCGCGGGCCCCGGTACGAAAGACCTTATCACCCTGCGCGGTGTCCAGCGCCTGCAAGAGGCCGACGTAATCTACTACGACCGTCTGCTTGACCCTGAGATCCTTGAACTGGCGCGGCGCGATGCCGAGCGTGTCTATGTCGGCAAGGCACCCGGCTGTCATTCATGGCCACAAGAAAAAATCACGCAGACCTTGGTTTCGGCAGCCAGACGCGGCCAGCGCGTTGTCCGCCTCAAATGTGGTGATCCCGGCATCTTCGGACGCAGCGCCGAAGAAACCGATGCGCTTAAAGCGGCTGGCATTCCGTTTGAAATTGTCCCCGGCGTCACAGCGGCCTGCGCCGCGAGCGCAAGCGTTGGCCAAAGCCTCACGGATCGGGGTGATATCGACACGCTGGTTTTGACAACGGGACACCGCACAAAAGGCTACACTGTCCCCGATGCTATCGCCGATATCCGGCCCGGAACCTGCGTTGCCCTCTACATGGCAGTCGGCGCTGCTGGGCAGATTGTCGATAGATTGAACACACAACACCCGCAAATTCAGTTCGACGTGCAGATCGCCTCAAAGGCGCAACGAACGGGGCAAGTCCTACTCGACTGCGCGCTTGAGGATTTGCCGAAGGCGCTCAAAGAAAATGAAATTTTTGGGGAAACGATCATATTCATCAGATGGCCGCGTGGGCACGAGGTCACCGAAAGAAGGGCCCTAAGTGCGGTATCCTAGGCGGTGATCCCAATTAAGGGTAAGAGATCACGGCCTGCTGTCCGTCGGGAGCGTCTTGGTTCAAAGGCGGGTTTTAACCCTGCACGCAGCGACCGGACTGCACAATTTGGGCTTGGGCTGCGTCGACTGAGGTGCCGTCCGCGGTATCCCGACGAGAGCCAGCCAAGAGAAACCCACGTTCGAACCATACTGAAAATGGGTCTTGTTCAGCGAACGGTCGCTTCGAACCGAAGACACCGGTTTTCAGAAATCTGCGGCATTGGTCAAATTAGGCTCACCGTTGACCGCCGCCGCAACAAAGACAAACCGCCGCAACGAAATGGCGAACGACGGAGCAGTTCGCCAAAGGTAGGTCAGATGTCTGTGCGCTCTGCAATGCTCAAAGCATCTTCAAGCTCAACGCCGAGGTAACGAACAGTGCTGTCGACCTTGGTGTGACCAAGCAAGAGCTGGACGGCACGAAGATTGCCAGTTTTTCGATAGATTTCCGCGGCCTTCGTCCGGCGCATAGAACGCGTGCCGTATCCGCTCGGCTCTAACCCGCTCGCGCACGCGGTCATCTTTGACCGGATCTGACACCGTAAGTTTGACCAGGTCGCAGCCGCGCAACTTACTGCCGATAGCGACATTGAACAGTGCTAAGTCTCTCAGGTTGCCCGCAAGTTTGAGCTGTGCCCGGATTGCCTAGACCTGTTAGGCAGCAGAAGTCGTTTTTGACCGATGATCCGGCCCTTGTTCCAGGCTCTGTGTTTCGGGGTAGTCGCAGGAAGTTGGGCTCTTGGCATGAATTGCCTTCCGATCCCCCCCCAAGCCCAGTCATCAGCACAGTGCTAACCGCGTTATTGTACCAGCAAAAGACAAGGTCAGCTTGCGAGAACCTGCCGAACGCGCCGATGCTGGCGCTGCCCGGCGGTCGCAAACGGCCTTAATTTCGGGCTAAAGCGTTTCGGTTTGAGCTTGAATCGATGGGATTCCCTTGAGACGTGATCTGTGATTCATCCTGCTTGGGAGGATGGATCATGTCAGCACCTTTGCCATCGGCACTCAGGACGC
>CALHST010000410.1 GCA_938038825.1 uncultured Paracoccaceae bacterium
TGGCGGGGCCGCCGACGATGTCGAGGTGGCGCGTGCTGCTGGGCTTGACGTGGCGATCGTGCCGGGGGACGAAGACAATCTAAAGATCACCCATCCCGGCGATTTCGCCCGGGCCGACCGTATCTTGCGAGGGACCATGAACATCCGATTGGGAAATGGCTTTGACGTACATGCCTTTGGGCCCGGCGATCACGTGACCCTGTGTGGCATTGATATCCCGCATACCCACGGACTGGTCGGCCATTCCGATGCGGATGTTGCGATGCACACAGTCACGGACGCGATCTATGGCGCCTTGGCGCGTGGGGACATTGGCCAGCATTTCCCGCCATCTGATCCGCAGTGGAAAGGGGCCGCGTCTGAGATCTTTTTGAAACATGCGGTGGCACTGGCTGCTGAGATGGGATTTGCTGTCGGCAATATCGACTGCACGATCATCTGCGAGTTCCCCAAGATCGGCCCACACGCCGAAATGATGCGCGAAAAAATGCGTGATATCATGGGGCTGGATATTGATCTTATCTCGGTCAAAGCCACCACCTCGGAACGGCTTGGCTTTACCGGACGCGGCGAAGGCATTGCGTGCATCGCAACCTGTACATTGGTGGGCTCATGAAACTTCCTGAACTGATCGGCACTGTCTTTGGCGTCGGCTATATCCGCCCCGCGCCCGGCACATGGGGATCGCTTGTTGCCCTGCCTTGGGGCTGGCTTTTGCATGTCATCGGGGGCTTTCCATTGCTGATCATCGCCACCCTCGCCGCATTTGCAAAAGGCTGGTGGGCGACCGTGAAGATGACAGAGGGCCAAGACGACCATGACCCGTCCGAGATCGTGATTGACGAAGTGGTCGGGCAATGGATTGCGATTATGCCGCTCAGCTATTCGGCATGGACAATGGATATCAACATTTTGCGACTATACCCCGGTTGGCTCGCGGCTTTCGCCTTGTTCCGTCTGTTTGACATTTGGAAACCCGGGCCTGTGGGTTGGGCGGATCGGCGCGGCGATGCATTGGGGGTGATGCTGGACGATGTAATTGCAGGGGTCTTTGCCGCCATCGGAGTCATTATCGCCGCAGGGATCGCTCATGGGGCGCTGGGGCTGTGAGTCTGGCCCTGACCCTTTTGCAAAAAGCGCGTGCGCAGGGTGTTGTCATCGCAACAGCAGAAAGTTGTACCGGGGGCATGGTGTCCGCGGCCATCACCGACATCGCCGGATCTTCCAAAATCTTTGACCGGGCCTTTGTGACCTATACCAATACAGCCAAGGAACAGATGTTGGGGGTGTCCCCTGACACGCTGGCAGAACACGGCGCGGTCAGTGAACCCGTCGCGGCGGAAATGGCGGATGGTGCACGCAAAGGATCCGGTGCCTCCCTGACCGTTGCGATCACAGGCATCGCAGGTCCCGGCGGGTCAGAATTCAAGCCCGAGGGACGGGTCTGCTTTGCCGTTTCTTCTGCCGAGGGCACTTCAGCCAGCACGCACGAGTTTGGCGCGTTGGGCCGAGCCAAAGTGCGGGCCGCAGCCAAAGATCATGCGTTGCGTCTTTTGCTGAACGCCATTCCCTAAGTTTCCGCGCGCCATTTCTATTTCGATTAATTAATGAGCATCACGCGCCGAAATGCGCCCAAAAATCAATCAGTATCGCGATTGCTTAGTTTTTGACCGTATGATTGCCCTGTTGCTGCTTTTTTCCGCGCCCGCGATCCGCTTTGTGCCCTCAAAAGCGAATATCGGACGGGGGATTCCTAAAATGAACGGGGCAGATACTGCTTGGATTATCGTCGCGACGGCACTTGTGCTGTTTATGACATTGCCTGGATTGGCGCTCTTTTACGGCGGGCTTGTACGTGCCCGAAATGTACTCAGCGTCTTTATGCAGTGCTTCTCGATTGCCTGTTTGATGAGCATTCTGTGGCTGGCGGCGGGGTATTCCATCGCGTTTGGCGACGGCAATGCCTATTGGGGCGGCTTGGGCAAAGCGTTCCTGAACGGCGTGGATGCAGACACTGTGTCGGGCACCATCCCCGAAGTGTTGTTCTTTGCGTTCCAAATGACATTCGCGATCATCACACCCGCGCTGATTGTCGGCGCGTATGTGGAACGCATCGGTTATGGCTTTGTGATGCTGTTTTCCGGCCTTTGGATGCTGATCTGCTATGCACCTGTGGCGCACTGGATCTGGGGCGGCGGTTTGCTGGCGGGCGAGGAATGGTCCTTGTTCGCGGATGGCGTCAACGACTTTGCCGGTGGCATCGTGGTTCACCAGACGGCTGGTATCGCCGCGCTGATCTTGGCCGCCATGTTGGGCGCGCGCAAAGACAAATCCAAACCGCCACACAATCCGGGCATGGTGATGATCGGTGCTGCGATGCTGTGGGTTGGCTGGTTCGGCTTTAACGGTGGTTCGCAACTGGCCGCTGACGGCGGTGCTGCGATGGCGTTGACTGTCACCCATATCTCTGCCGCGACCGCCTCGCTGTCATGGGCGTTGTACGAACGCGTCCGCTACGGCAAAGCCTCTCTTGTTGGCATGGTCACTGGGACAATCGCAGGTCTGGCGTCCATCACACCTGCCTCTGGCTCTGTCGGTCCAGTTGAGGCGCTGATCATTGGTGCCATCGCCGGGGTGCTGTGCCAAGTCATGTGCGACGTGGTGAAATCCGGTTTGAAAATCGACGACACTTTGGACGTCTTCGCGGTGCATGGCATTGGCGGGATCTTCGGCATCTTGATGCTGGCCGTCTTTGGTCACGCATCCTGGACCGCACAACTGGGTGGTTTGGTTGTTGTTGGCATCTGGACCACAATCACCACAGTTGTCATCATCCTGATCGCCAAGGCTGTGTTCGGTCTGCGAGTCGACGAAGAGGACGAACATACCGGTCTGGATTTGGCCAGCCACGGCGAGCGCGCTTACGACATGACAAGCTAACGCTTAGGCGTCAGACCTTAGAAGATTACACAGGGCGTCCATATCGGGCGCCCTGTCTGCATGTGTGGCCTGCCACAGCA
>CALHST010000411.1 GCA_938038825.1 uncultured Paracoccaceae bacterium
ATCGGTGTCAGCGTATGGCCGTGAACGGCCAAGGCTTCGCGGATAATTTCAACTTCGATGCCCCCTTTGGTGTCGGGGAAGGTGTAAGGCGGGGTTGATCCCGAGAAGGTCATTTTGACCTCGCTCGCAGAGACGCCTTGCGCCCCAAATCCCAAACCAGCGGCCATCAATCCCAGCCAGGCCAACAGTGTCATAAACTTCATTCTTGGTCGCATGTCGTTTTCCCCCAAATTATCAGTCGTTTTGAATGCTTGACCACTGATCCAACGCATATTTGCGCACCATCGCGGCCGTTTTTCCCTTTGCCGCGGACGCGATTTTCACAGTGCGCCCAGACTTGTCCCCCGCGTCTTTAACACGTCCTTGTTCCGGTCCATAGCTGGTTTCGATCCACAATTTCGTGTCCGTGTAGTCAAAAAACGCCCGATCTTTGTCCAAGTCTTTAATTTCATTCAGCAACCCGATTGTGGTCACAACGTCCCAAAGACATGCCCCCCCTTGTGGCACGACCACCGAATAGGCATTTGCCAGAAAATCGATCACTGGATGCTTCTTGGCCAATGGGTTCATTTTGTCCCGGATCCAGGATGCCTCGTTTGGATAGGCGTTTGTGACATTCAGTGGGAATTGAAAGATCTGTGCCGGGTGCAGGTTTTCGTAAACGGCTTTCGCCGCGAAGGGGTCATAAAAGACATTCCATTCGCTGTGCATCGGCGCATTTGGCACCAAATCGGGTGAGATATTGCCCGGCACATGTGCCCCAATAACGCCGCCCATCCAATAAAGCGATTTGATCTTGTTCCACCAAGAAGGATCGCGCTGCATACAATGCGCCAAGGGTGTCAGCCCGCTCAGGGTCAATACCACAAGGGAATCCTGATCTGCACGCTTCACGATCGAGGCCAGAAGTTCGTCACCGTCGATGGGCGGATTGTCCTCCAATCCGGGTATTTCCTTCAAAGCGGGCATGGTGTTCAGCACCAGCGGATACTGTCGGTACGCCCATGGGAAACCGTTCACAGCGCGCGTGTTGCTGAGCCCGACTTTGACGTCAGTCATGCCGCCCATTGCCAGAATACGTTGTGTGACCCACACGGCAGGCGCGCCATAGCAATCGCCATTCACAACAATCACGCCTTGCAGATCAAATGTATTTTGGAAGTCATGTCCCATCAAAAGCGCAATCGATGCAAATTCGTCTACAGCACCGTCATGCAGAACGACCAAAGGAATTTTAGCTGTCATGATCTTATCCTTTATGACTGTTTCTTAAGTGAAAATGCGTCAGGCGTAACACCGCACGCCTGCTGAATACGGGCCGTTGTGGCCGGGGCATCAATGTTGACCCAAGACGTGTCACCGGCATCTGCGCGCGCGGCCTGAATGGCGTTGCGGATCGCATAAAAGGCAGAATTGGCCAGCACGAGCCCAAATTCGCTGGCCCCCTTGGAGGACTTCACCCCGGAAGAGGGGCGTTCAGGCCCGATATCGGTCATGCCTTTGCTGGGCACGTAATCCTTGTTGGCAATCCCGACGCGGAAGTCTTCGGGGATGGAATGAATGGTCGGCGGTTTATAGGCCCATGTGCCAAAGGTGGTGAGGGCACCAAGTGCTACGCCGTTCAAGGGCGCTTGATCTGGTGTTTGCCACAACATCTCTTCTGATGTGAGATACCCCAGACCTTGGATAAAGGCGCCTTCCATTTGGCCCACATCCAGCAGGGGGTTGAGCGATTTGCCAATATCCCCGCGGATGTCGGCGCGCACAAAGTTCCACTCGCCCGTCAGCACATCAATTTCGACTTCGCTGATGGCGGCGGAATACAGGTGATACAGGAACGGGGTGCCATAAGGATGGGCGTTGTCGATGGCTGAATAATCCGGCACGCTGTAACGCGCACTGACGGCCAGGTTCAGCCGGTTTGTATAAGCCAGTTGAACCACCATGTCCCACACATCTGCCCACCGGCTGCGCCAGTTCAACACAACGGTTTCGACCATCGCCTTATAGTCGCGCTCTGCCGGGGTGGTATTCTTTTGGATATCACGGAAAGAATATTGTTCCAGCGTGGCGCAGAACTCTTCGAGCCGTTCGCGCAATTGGCGACAGGCCAGTTCGACCGCGCTGCCATTCAGATCAGACCCGGTGGAGGCCGCCGTCGGGGCCGCGTCACCCACCACTTGGGTGGTGGTTGTGCCCATCTGGATCTTGGACATGGGGATGCCCAACGTATGGGCTGCGATTTGGGCCATTTGGGTTTGCAACCCTTGGCCCATTTCCACGCCGCCGTGGCGCACCAGCACAGTGCCATCTGCGGAATAGGCCAGAACATAAGCCCCGCCTTGGTTTAACGTGCCACGAGGGCCCGTAAACGCATTGCCGTATTTCAGCGGCATCGCAAACAGGCCCCGTTTCTTCCAACGGTTGGCTTTGTTGAAGGCTGCGACTGCCGCTTGTCGCTCTTCGAATTCGGGTTCGCGCAGCATTGCTTGATAGGTGTTATCCAGACTGAATTTCGACAGGGGCTGCATATACGGCGTGAAGCCATGGGCTTTGGTCGCGTAATCCTGCACATAGAGCAGTTGCGCATCGCTTAGGGCCGCACCCGTGCCATTCAGCGCATCCACCAGCGTATGGGTGGACGTAAAGCGGGTTCCGATCAGTTTGCGAATGTCCGTCAGCTGCGCGTCCGTAAACAGCCCGCATTGTTCAAAGACCACCATGCTTTGTTCGGTAACCTGATAGGGCGGGCCGACCTCTTTACCGTCGGTGTACATGTTCAGCGTGCGCACCTGTTCCACAGTTTGGCCGCTGGCATGGGCGACATGGGAAATGATGCCTTCGATGATATTCATGCATTGGATGATGCCGAACCCGCGATAGGCCGTCGAAGACACCTTGTTGGTTTGGTACGCATCTGCGGTCGTTTGCCATGTCTGGATGTCATAGGTGTTGTCCGCCAGCATCTGAACGAAGTCCAGAATTGAAAAGGACATGTCATAGGAACACCCCCCGTCCGAACGGAACGCCACTTTCATGCCGTGGATCTTGCCACTGTCATCATAGGCCACGTTATAGTCAGCCTCGAACGGGTGGCGGTTGCCGGACATGATCATGTTTGTGTTGCGATCCAGAACCAGACGCACGGGCCGATCCATAACAACAGCCGCCACCGCAGCGGCAGAGGAATAAAAAGACGTGCGCACTTGCTTGCCGCCAAAACCGCCGCCCAATCGGGTTAGCACCACGTTGACCTTGCTGGCCGGAACCCCAAGCGCATTGGCGGCGCCATATTGGTTGTCTGCCAGGTTTTGGGTAGAGGCGTGCAAGGTCAGGGCACCGTTTTCACCGGGCACTGCAAGGTTCGAAATGGTTTCCAGATAAAAGTGGTTCTGGGCACCGGTTCTGTGGGTCCCAGAAAGCGTTTTATACTTGCCGCCCAACGGTTTGGTCGGATCGCGCAACCAGTCTTGATCACTGCCCGGACGCACAATTGTATTGATGTGGGTCATCGCAGGATTGGTCGACGGGTTGTTGGTGTAAACGGTTTTGTAGTCGATCGCCTGATCCAGCGTCAAAATCGGCGCACCCACAGGCTGCATGACGTAATTTGTGCGCACATCATCTGCAATGCGCTGCGCGTCCACGCGGGATTCAGACAGGATCAGACAAAGGGGGGCGCCAGCGGATTGGAAGAAGGTGGGTTGGAAGAGTGTTTCGTTCTGCTGTGCTTTTGCCTTGATGGAGGCGGGCAATTCTGAATAGCCTTCGGGCACAAACAACGGCTCATCCCCACCGGGGCCTGCCCAGTTGGCCTCTTTGTTCGGGACATCTTCATAGTCGATCAACCCCTGAAAAGCGCGCCCGTATTTCTTTTTGAGAACCGAGATCACGTCGGCGCGGGCTGCGTTCGAATGGCCGTTCAAGGTGTACCAAAAGGTGCCGTTGGCCTCAGTCGAATAGACATAAGCGGCTTCCAGCGTTTTCGGAGGAACGGGAAGGGTTTGCACATATTCGGCATCCCCGCAGGTCTGCTCAAACGCCGAGAGTTTCACCATCGGGGCCGACAGTGGAAGCTCTTCGGGATATTCGTAATAGCTTTGCCGCCCCGTTGAGATCCCGCGTTCAAACCCGGCGGCGCCACTTATCTGTGTTCGGTCAATCTCGGCCAGTTTGGACTGGTCGGAAATCTCAAGGAAACACTTGTAAAACAGCGACAGCGCCAGTGATTTGCGATAGGCCCATGGTGTGTGATCAATCTCGGGTACTGTGCCAAGATCGGTGGGGGGCAAAGCGAACTCTTCGACTTCTTGTTCCAGCACTTTCAAGGCGCCGGCCAAGGTGTCTTGGTTCCAGGGTTTTCCTTGCAAATATGTTTCGGTCTGCTTTGCGCGTATGGCCTTAAAGAACGGATTGCCGGAATCCGGGTAATCCCCCAATTCACAGTTCAACCCGTTATAGACCAAACGAGACGCCATGATTTTTCCGCCCTGGATACAGACCCAGAGCGCGTTGTTCACAATGGCATGGGAATTATCCGGGCGGGCGCGCACTTTGTGGCTGACGATATATTGTTCTGCGTCAGTGACGGGCAGAACGACTTGGGTAAACAGGGCTGGTTTGCCCTTTATGGCATCCACGGGCAAGTCCAGCGGGTTGCAGGTATAGGGGCCTTTTTTCGTCGCCCAATCGGTGACCTGAACCTGTGCCCCCATCGCTTCAAGCACCACAATCATGTCTGACAGAAAGCCCTTGTTCACAGCCATGGACAGGTTCCCGGCCAGCGAGGCGACCTGACGCACCTGGTGGTTTGCGACCCAGCTGATATGACGCAACAGGTTTCGGTATCCCCGTGTTGTGTCTTCGGTGCCTTGGGCGATCCGTTCTTCCAAATGGGCAGACAGATCCGCCAAGGTCATCGAAGCGCCGATCACCAGATCATCATCCGGTTGCGTGCCATGTGATATTTTGTGCGTCAGTTCCGAGATCCGGGTGAGATCAACAACAGTGTCATAGCGTCCCACCCATTCGGTATAAATCGGCCGTGTTTTATAGATACCGATGCTGGAATTCCCCGAGACAAAGCGAAGTCCGTCATGTTTTTCGGCAATCTGTTCCAGTGTGGCCCCAAGATGGTCCATGCTTGTTGGGCGGAAATACGTCCCCGACAGCGC
>CALHST010000412.1 GCA_938038825.1 uncultured Paracoccaceae bacterium
TTGCTGACCCATTCGGGCCGCGACCGGCTTTGATCAATATCCTCGATCCGAAGCAGAAACGTACCGTTGTTTTCCTGTGCTTGATCAAATGCCAAAAGCGCCGAATACGCGTGCCCAAGATGCAAAGGACCCGTGGGAGAAGGTGCAAAGCGCGTTATGAATGTCACTGTTTTTCAATCACGTACACTGTAGACTTCACGTCGATTTTGGGCAGGTGGTCTCCGTGTTCGCGAAACAAAAGACGGGCAGCACCGCAATCGGTCCACTCAGAAATCCGTCCTTCGCTGCGCGGGTCTGCCAGAAAGTGATCATTAAAGGACAGAACCAATAAACCGCCAGAATCCAAACCGTCCATCAAAAGATCAAAGGTTTCGATGGGGGCCGCACCAGCGCCGATCACCCCGATTGCAGCAATTGCTGCATAACTGCCTTGTAATTGCACAGGTTGTTCGGCAGCTTGTATCTGCCGTAAAGAGCGGTAAATCGACCGATTTTGCGCGCCATTTAGCATATCTGCAGACAAGTCAACGCCATCAAGTGTCGTGAATCCGGCGGTTTTCAACGCCAGCCCTGACAATCCTGTGCCACAGCCGAAATCCAACACTGGTGCGGTCAAATCTGATGCGAATTTTGCCAATGCAGTCGCGCAGCGCCGGGGGGTCGCGTATCCGTTTTTGCGGATTTCTGAATCGTAACTTTTGGACCACGCGTCGTACAAAGCGCGGGTCTCGTTTGGACTGCGCGCTTCATAGACTTTATCTAGAAAATTAGACGTCATGCGCGCAATCCTAGGCGGACAGATCGCCCGCGTCTAGCCGCACGCGTTTTGCCGGGAGTGTTCCAGCCATGCGGCCCAATCCAGTTTCGCGCGATCTGTGTATCCCTTATAGCGATCTTTGCGACCGCGGCGCCCGCTTTTTGCGCCTTCAAGCGGTGGGAAGAGGCCAAAATTCACGTTCATCGGTTGGAATGTCTTTGCGTCCGCACCCCCGGTGATGTGGGTGATTAGCGCCCCCATTGCTGTGGTGTTTGGCGGGGCTGTGACGTGCATTCCCAAAATTTCAGCGGCCGCCATCCGACCCGCAAGCAGGCCCATCGCGGCACTTTCCACATAACCTTCGACACCAGTGATCTGACCGGCAAATCGAAGATGAGGGCGCGAGCGCAGCCGCATTTGGTCATCAAGCAACGTAGGAGAGTTCAGAAACGTATTGCGGTGAATTCCACCAAGCCGCGCGAAACGTGCATTTTTCAGACCGGGTATTGTTTTTAAAACATCAGCTTGTGCGCCGTACTTCATCTTAGTTTGAAAGCCGACGATATTGTACAATGTCCCCAGTTTGTTGTCTCGGCGAAGCTGCACCACAGCGTAAGACTTGGTGTCTGGATCGTGCGGGTTGGTCAAACCGACGGGCTTCATGGGACCAAAGCGCAACGTTTCGCGACCGCGTTCTGCCATCACCTCAATCGGCAAACAGCCGTCAAAATAGGTTGCTGTTTCGCCTTCATGAAATTCTGTTTTGTCGGCTTCAAGCAGCGCGTCGATAAACGCCTCGTACTGCTCTTTGTCCATGGGGCAGTTCAGATAGGCTGTGCGCTCTTCTTCCGTCTCACCTTTGTCGTAACGCGATTGCATCCACGCTTTGGACATATCAATGCTGTCATGGTAGATGATCGGCGCGATGGCATCGAAAAATGCCAACGCGTCCTTCCCAGTTTCAGCGGCAATTGCTTCGCCCAATGCGGACGAGGTCAAAGGCCCCGTTGCAATGATCCAATGGCCGTCGTCGGGCAGTTCGGAAATTTCCCCGTCTTGCACGGAAATGTTTGGATGGGCCTTTAACTTAGCAGTCACCCATGCCGCAAACGCTTCGCGATCCACAGCCAACGCACCGCCGGCAGGCAATTTGTTGATATCCGCAGATTGCATGATCAAACCGTTGGCCTGGCGCATTTCCCAGTGGAGCAATCCAACTGCGTTTTGTTCATCATCGTCTGACCGAAACGAGTTCGAACAGACCATCTCGGCCAGGTCGCCGGTTTGATGCGCGAAAGTTTCGACTTTGGGGCGCATTTCGTGAATGACCACAGAGATGCCCAGATTGGCGGCCTGCCAAGCGGCTTCGGATCCGGCCATCCCGCCGCCGACGATGTGAAGAGTGTTATCCATAAGCGCTGATCTATGGCAGCCAATTCGCGCTGGCAAGGGTGCGCAGGTGACACATGAAAGACACCACATAAATCTGGCCGCAAAGAAATAGCACCGTGTCAGCCATTTAGGCAAAAACTATCGAATTTAAGGGGGATTATGGGGTTGCCGCTGCGGGGATTGGTCGGATCAGAGAGAGATGATCCTGGAGGGACCTTCCGCGAGGGCGGCAACCCATATCGCGTGTCCAACTTCTGACACATTCGTGCCCAATTCCCAAGCGCGAATGTGGAAACAATCAAGTGCAGATCCGGAAACAACTATAGGTTACTGAGTCCAGTTTGGATCTCTTTTCTCTAGAAACGCAGCGATCCCTTCTTCGGTATCACGGTGTAACATATTCTGAACAATAGCCTTTCCTGTAAATTCGTAGGCTTCATGCAATGGCATTTCCAGCTGCTGGTAGTAAGCTTCCTTGCCAATTTTCACAGCAACAGCCAATTTTTCCGCAATTTGTTTCGCCAGATTTCGTGTCTCATTTGCCACTACTTCCGCGGGAACTGCGCGATTAATTAGTCCTAACTCTTGTGCGCGTTGCGCTGTCAGGAAGTCGCCTGTGGTCAACATCTCAAAGGCGTGCTTGCGCGGAATGTTTCGTGAAAGTGCCACCATCGGGGTCGAGCAAAACAATCCGATGTTCACCCCATTAACCCCAAAACGCGTATCTTCCGCCGCAACGGCAAGATCACAGGATGCAACCAACTGACAACCAGCCGCAGTTGCGATGCCATGGACTTGCGCGATGACAGGTTGGGGCAAGGACTGGATTGTCAGCATCATCTTGGCGCAGCGTTTGAACAAATTCTCAAATGCAGCGCGCCCTCCATCTTTGGCCTGTCTTGCCGCAGTCATCTGTTTCAGATCGTGACCTGCGCAAAAGGCTTTGCCATTCCCGGACAAAATGATCGCGCGGATAGAACGATCCGTCTGCAACGCATCAAATTCGGATTGCAACGCGGCCAGCATCTCATCTGAAAGCGCATTTAATCGTTCCGGCGCGTTCATCGTCAGATGCGCAATCCCGTCTGCGTCGCTACGTTCTAAAATGGCCATCTTGCCCCCCGTGCATGTTTCGTCCAACTCTAGGCGGGACCCGGGGGGAGGAAAAGCCATGACACCAAAAATGACCGAATCCGAGCTGAACGCATTTTTGGTGCGCGTGTTTGCGCAAGTGGCAGATCAATTCCATGTAGAAAAGGTTGGCAGTAACACAGCAACTTTGCGTTTGCGTGTCGACAATTCGCATATCCGGCCGGGGGGCACCATTTCCGGACCCAGCATGTTTAGTTTGGCAGATGTGGCGATGTACGTGGCGACCCTTGCAATGATCGGACCAAAGGCGCTGGCGGTTACCACCAATTGTTCCATCGATTTCATGCGCAAACCAAACGCAGACAAGGATCTGATCGCCCACGCTGTGATCCATAAACTTGGCCGCAGCTTGTCGGTTGGCAACGTGCTTGTGTACTCTGAAGGGTCAGAAAAGCCTGTCGCCAGTGCAAATTTAACATATGCGATACCGCCTCAAGGATCGGCGGCTGATGTTGACGCCTGAAAAGCCGCGCACATTTCTGGCGATTGGTTTGGTTTTGGCTGCCATTCTGGGATTCGACATCATGGGAATCATGGTGCGACTGCTCAGCGAGCGTGGATACAGCGCAGCCGAAGTGTCGGCCTATCGTAACGTGTTGGGGGTGCTGCCGCCTTTGGTGCTGATGGCTTGGCTCGGTGAATTCCGCTCAATCCGGGAAACCTTTGTGATTGTACGCTGGAAGCTCGCTCTATTTCGTGGCGTGACCGTCGCGATTGCGCAGCTTAGTTTTTACACCGCATTGGCTCAGTTAGAACTGGCGACAATCTCTGCGCTGGCCCAGACGAATTCGCTGTTCGTTGTGCTGTTATCAGTTGTTTTGCTGGGTGAACGCGTCGGGGCGTGGCGCATTTTTGCACTGATCTTGGGATTTGCAGGCGCATTGTTAGTCATTCGCCCCGGAGCCGAAGGGTTCAAACTGGCCGCATTGCTGCCTGTGAGTGCTGCCGCCTTTTATGCGTTTTCGATTGTCAGCGTGCGGTACTTCGACAAATCAGTGTCCAACGGGTTGCTATATTTGTATTCGACCGCCGCATCGTCCGTTGCTGCAATTGGATTGGTTTTTCTGACATCCGGGTTTTCACCGGTTCAAAACCCATCGGATGTTGTCTTGATCTTTGTCGGCGCCATGGCCGGGGGGACAGCCGTGTTGTTCTTAATGCTGGCGTACCGAATGGCCGCGCCGTCAATGCTGGCGCCTTTTCAATACCTTGGCATTCTAACCGCCTTTGGATTTGGGTGGGTTATCTTCGGCGAAGCCCCCATCGAGACTTTGTTCCCTGGGGTGTTTTTGATCATCGGGGCAGGGGTGGTCATCCTGTGGCGTGAAAACAGGGCCCGCTGATGGGGCATAGGCACTGCCAAAACGACAGTGCCCCGCGATCAGATCTGCCAGAAGGGACGTTCCGCTTCTTTTTGCGCTTCGAAACGTGTCATTCCAATGTCATCCAGTAAATGATCATCAAGATCCTTCAACGAACGACGCGTGCGGCGGAGTTCCTCCCATGAGACAAGAAGCACAACAGTACGCAGGGCGAACGTTGAAAACGGCGTCAATGGACGGTTCGCAAGAAATGTCAGGGCGTCGGTGCGCGTTGTCTGTGTCATTGGAAGATCCTTTCGTAAATTGTATTGACACAATGCAGGGTATTGCTATGACTAAGTGATACAATGCGCCAGCAAGTTACGTCTAGGAGAATATTGTATTGGGTACAATTTGGAAGCCGGATTTGGACGCCTTTGAAGGGCCGAAATATCTGCGCTTGGCACAGGCGTTGCGCGGAGCGGTGCATGATGGACACTTTACGGCAGGTGAAAAATTGCCTCCGGTGCGGGACCTTGCGTGGCGTGTTGGCATCACGCCGGGGACCGTGGCGCGGGCTTACACCATTCTCACAGACGAAGGGGTCTTGGATGCTGGTGTGGGGCGCGGGACCTTTGTCGCTGACATGACGAAAAAAGAACAGGTCTCGGACCTGATTGAAATAGATGCCGTTCCACACAACTCGGACGTCTCGAAGGGGCCTATCAATCTGTATTCGCCCGTTTTACCGAATGTTGGGCAAGTCGCGTTGATCCAGAAAATTCTGATGGGCATTGCGCAAAACCCGCCCTCGGGGCTGATGCATTATCCAAGCCGCGCAGGCTTTCGCCCTGCGCGCGAGGCGGTTGTCTCTTGGTTGTCGGACTCGCCAATCGGGCGTGTGGATCAAGATGATATTGTGTTGTCACACGGCGGTCAGAACGGCATTTTACTGGTGCTGCAAGCTGTACTGACTGGGGCAAATCCAGTAATTTACATGGAGCAGCTCAGCTATCCCGGTTTTAGACGTGCAGCAGAGTTATTGCGTGCAAAAGTCGTGGCTGTGCCGACCGACGGGCAAGGCGTTGATCCCAATGCTTTGGAAACCGCCGCCAAACTGCATGGCCCCGGCGTACTTTGTACCAGTCCCGAGGTGAACAATCCGACGTTGGGTTTCACACCGCTGGACCGCCGCCGGGATGTTGTATCAATTGCGCAAAGGTACAATCTGCAAATCTTGGATGACGATTGTTACCGGCTTGGACCTGCGCGGGCGCCAAGTTACCGGATGTTGGCGCCAGAGCGGGGATGGTACGTGTGTTCAATCTCAAAACTGCTGACACCTGCGTTGCGGATTGGTTTTGTGGTGGCACCACATGGTAAAGTCGCGTCATTGCGGCGTGCCGCAGAACATGGCTTCTTCGGGATTGCGACGCCACTTTCGGATCTGACAGCCCAGCTTTTGGGGCACCCCGATATTCACACGCTGACAGACCGTGTCGAGGCGCGGTTTTCCAAATATGTTCAGATCGCCGTGAACCAATTGGGTGGGTATGATTTGAATTGGCGGCAAGACGTTCCATTCTTGTGGTTAAGGCTCCCTGCAGGTTGGCGCGCGTCTTCGTTCTGTCTTGCTGCAGAAGCGCTCGGTATTCGCATTCGCCCCGCAGAACATTACACGTGCCGCGATGCACGGGCGCCGCATGCTGTGCGCATGGCAATAAATGCTGCCATCAGCCATGAACAATTCGAACACGCGATGACGACGTTGCGCGATTTGCTCGACAATCCGCCTGACGAGATAGGAATTTGATGGGGTAAAATAATACCTTATTTTTAAAGTATTGTTTTTACGCCATTAAGTCGGGAAGTTAAGGCTTGATGTGACATTCGTGGAGTGTATAACCGCCCAATCGAATTTCCACCCTCAAGCTTAAGGGCTTTGACATGAAAACCTATTCTGCAACTCCTGCAGAGATCGACAAAAAGTGGATCATCATCGACGCCGAAGGCGTGGTGCTGGGCCGTTTGGCTTCGATCGTTGCTATGCGTCTGCGTGGCAAGCACAAAGCATCTTTCACACCGCATATGGATTGCGGCGATAACGTGATCATCATCAACGCTGAAAAAGTGCAGATGACGGGCAAGAAGCGCGAAGAGAAACATTACTGGCACACAGGCCATCCTGGCGGGATTAAAGAGCGCACCAAAGCGCAGATCCTTGAAGGCAAGTTCCCCGAGCGGATCGTGACATTGGCTGTGAAACGTATGTTGCCCGGCAACCGTTTGTCCCGCCAGATCATGACCAACCTGCGCGTCTATGCAGGCGGTGAGCACCCACACGAGGCGCAAAACCCCGAAGTTCTGGATGTTGCATCCATGAACAAGAAAAACACGCGGAGCTGAGTTCAATGGCTGATGAAATCAACACACTCGAAGATCTCGCCGCTGTTGCTGGTGTGGAAGCACCTGCCGCTGCCGAGGAAATCTCAATCAACCGGGAACCCGTGCGCGACGAATTTGGTCGGTCCTACGCAACTGGTAAGCGGAAAGACGCGGTTGCACGCGTTTGGATCAAACCTGGTTCTGGCAAGGTCACCGTAAACGGCAA